>JAKALI010000217.1 GCA_021813195.1 Pseudomonadota bacterium | reverse complement strand
AGAGGCACGAGCAAGCCGCTCTCCAGCGATTTTCGCGCGATGTAGCGCCCGATCATCGCGATGCCCAAACCTTTCAACGCCGCGCCGTGCAGCACTTGGGTGTCATTGGTGCTGAAGCGCGAGTGGTTTTCGACCCCGATCGCGCCCCGAGGGCTGTCAAATGACCAGCTCAGGCCGGTGGCAGTGAAGACGAGGCAGTCGTGTTCAACAAGGTCTCGGGGATGCTTGGCCTCGCCCCGGCGCGCCAAATAGGATGGAGCGGCGCAAAGGACGCGCGGATAGAGACACAGGGGCTCGTCGACGACGTTGGAGAAGGATGCGGGAAGCGCCCCGAAAGCAACATCAAAACCTTCCTCGACCGGATTAACAGACCGATCCAGCAGCACGATGTCCATGCTGACATTCGGATAGGCCATCTGGAAATCGCTCAAGATGTCTCCAAAATGGAGGATGGTCAGGGTTGTGGGGCATTTGATGCGGAGATGGCCTTCGACTTGCCCTGATGGCGCCTTCGCGCCGCTCAGCGCATCGTCGACGTCGCTCACGATCGCTTGAAACCGTGTCACATAGCGCTCGCCCGTCTCCGTGAGTTCGAGTTTTCGGGTAGACCGGATGAAGAGCTGCGCGCGCATTTCGTCTTCCAGCCGGTTCACGCGCTTGACGATCACCGACGGGGCGAGCCCCAGCTGACGGGCCGCACCGGAAAGACTGCCGGCCCGGGCCGTAGCCAGAAAGGCCCGAATGTTGAGTAGCGTGTCCATCTTACTGTTCCCGGTCCGCAGCGCGTCGCCGGCAGTGCTTTTTGGGACTGACCGACACCATTCAAAGCGTACCCCATTTTTCTCGAATCGAGAAAACTGACCGCTAGAAAAGGCATCTTCCATGCCGAACTGCGAATGACATAGCTTTGCGACGCGATCCGGGAGCGGATGGGGCAGTTTGCGGGCGATCGCCAGCAAGAAAATTACCCGACCCTCACCAACACGAAGATCAAAGTCGGACCGCCAAAGGGAATTTGGCGCTCAGCCTGGTGAGCAGGCGGGCGCCGGGAAACGGCGAAAGAGGGGCAGGTATTCGATGCACATTTCCAAGAACACACTGTTGTCACGATCCTCCGTCGCGGCAATGGCGGCGGCACTTGCGTTCCCGCTGTTCGTGGCCTCATCGGCATATGCGCAAGATGCGGCCGCCGTGCAGGCCGGCACAGGCACTGGCCAAGACGCACTCGAAGAGGTGGTCGTTACCGCGCGGTACAAGAAGGAAAACGTCCAGTCCACGCCGATTTCGATCTCGGCATTTTCTGGCAGCCAGCTGGAAGACCGCGGTTACAGCAATATCAGCCAGGTGTCCGCCTCGGTTCCGAATGTGAGCCTGCAGGCTGCGCCGGGCGGCTTCGGCAAATCGGTATTTGCCAGCATCCGAGGGGTCGGTCAAAGCGACTTCAAATTCACGCTTGAGCCAGGTGTCGGCTTCTACGTCGACGACGTCTACTTCGCGACCGTATTCGGGTCATTGTTTACGCTGGGCGACATCGATCGCGTGGAGATCCTGCGCGGCCCGCAAGGTACGCTTTTCGGCAAGAACACCGAGGGTGGTGCCGTGCGCATCTTTAATGTCAAGCCGAAGGGGGACGGCACCGGTTACGCTGAATTCAGCTACGGCAGCTACAATCGCGAGTCCGTCAAGGCAGCAATCGACATACCGATCATCGACAATAAGCTGTTTATGCGGCTGTCTGGCGGGGCGCTTAGAAGCGACGGCTACATGGACGTTCTGGACTTCGCCTGTGCGAATCCGACGCTTGCTGGCAACATCAAGCCGACAACCCACGGAAACTGCAAGGTTGGCACGCTGGGTGGCGATGATGTCTACAATTTCCGTGTTGCGTTGCGCGCACTACCGGCACCCGGGCTGGAAATCAACCTGTCCGCAGACCTCACCGACGACAAGGGCCCGGGGCCAGCCGACCAGGTTCTGGCCATCAATCCGAATGCCATCTTTCTGAAGGCATTCAACAAGAACGTGGTCGTTCCGTTCTACGGGATTCCGTATGACGCGCGGTTCCTGACCAACAATCCGTACCAGACCTATGTGACGTTCAATGATCCGGTGAATGGCATCAAGATCCCGTCCGACAACACGCTTTATTCCTACGGCCTGACGGGTACGGTCGACTGGGACGCGCCATGGGGCTTTCATGTCAAGTCGATCACCGGATACCGGGGTGAATCGGGCGAATTCTCGCAAAGCTTCTCCGGCGCGCCTATCGCATTGACCAATCTCTATACGACGCTCTCGCACCATCAGTTCAGCGAAGAGCTTCAGGTCAGCGGCACCGCCTTCAACAATGCGCTGGATTGGGTTCTGGGCGGCTACTATTTCGACGGTTATAGCCACCAAGGCGGATTGGGCGACCTCATCGAGATCAGTCTCGTGCAGGTGCCAAACGATCCCGCGACGGACCAGAACAAGTCAGTTTTCGCGCATGGCGTCTATCACATCACCGACAAGCTCAGCGCGGAAGTCGGCGTCCGCTACAGCCAGGAAGACAAGACGTACCAATACTACCGTCTGCTGCTTGCACCGTTCCACGGCATCCCCGCCGGCACTTTCCTCTTCCCAATCACCAAGGGGAGCCTCAGCTATTCACGCGTCGATCCCAAGGTGGGCCTGCAATACCAGTGGACTCCGGACTTGATGACCTACGCGCAGCTCTCGACGGGCTACAAGGCCGGTGGCTTCAACACGCGTCCGGTATCCGCAGCGCAGGCCACGGCCTTCGACCCGGAAACGCTTACGGCATATGAAGTCGGCGTGAAGAGTGAATGGTTCGAGCATCGCCTGCGCGCCAACATGGCGGCCTTCTACAGCCAATACAAGAACCTGCAGCTTCAGGCGAACGGTATCGACAACGCCGGGAATCTCGCAGTCCTGACCAAGAACGTCGGCAAAGCTGAAATCAAGGGCGTCGAAGCCGAGGTGGATGCTGAGCCGGTTCCAGGTCTCGTGATCAACAGCTCCGTCGGATACCTACAGTATAAAAACCTCGATCTCGGCTCTGCGGCGGGGGTGTCCGGTGGTCCTACGCTCAGCAGCGTGCCGGTGCTGACACCGAAGTGGAAATGGAGTCTTGGAATACAGTACAGCGCGGATCTGGGTAACGACTACGGCGTCCTCACGCAGCGCGTCGACTATACCTATCAAAGCAAGGTCTATAACGACGCGCCGAACACGGCACTTGCAGCGCAGGACGGCTACGGCGTCATGAATGCGCGCCTGATTTGGCAGTCGACCGAAAGTAAGTGGATGGCGACGCTGGCAATCAACAACGTCACCGACGAACTGTACTATCTCGGCAAATACGCAAACTACGGAACCTACGGCACTGTAGAGGGCCAGCCGGCCATGCCGCGTACGGTTGAATTCAGCGTGAAACGGAGTTTCTAGAGCGCCTCCCCGACGCGCCTCCTGGCACCCGCTTGGCAAGTGCGGCCAAGCACCTGGCAAGCGGGTGTATTTTGTTTATGAGCCGAAAGTGTTCGCCACGCGAGCCTTCGGAGATGAGAGATGTTGAGCATGGCGGATACGTCGGCAGTTGCGACCGGAACTCGAATCGTGCGGCGAGAAGCTGGCGCCGATGCATGGCGGGTAGAGGCCGATATCTGTGTCGTCGGCTCTGGCGCCGCCGGTATCGCCGCGGCGCTGCAGGCGGGGCGACTGGGGCGTAAAGTCGTGCTGGTTGACGGACTTCCTGCACTGGGTGGTCAGGCCGTCAATTCGATCATCGGCACGTTCTGTGGGCTCTTTTCCAACGGTCCCAACGGTTATCAGTTCACCCATGGTGTGGCCGATGACATTCTGCGCGATCTGGGAGCGCTCGAAGGTGCGTTGCATTACCAGCGCCGGCATACCGTCGTTGTTTATTACGATGAAATCGCTCTGTCGCGCTGGATCGAGGAAGCGGTGCGCGCAGCCAGAATTACGGTGATTGTCGGCGCGGTGCTTCGCCATGTGACGGTCGATGGGCGGCGTGTCCGTGAGCTCGAACTTGCGACGCGCTATGGCGATGTGCGGGTGAATGCCACCGGCTTCATCGATGCGAGCGGCGACGCGGCCCTCACATGGCAGGCCGGCTTCCCGTGCCGCGAGCCAGAGGGTGGAACGGTTTATGGCACGCAGATGGTCGTCGTCGAGAACATTGACGAAGCTCACCTTCCAGAGATTGCCGAAATCGGAGAGCGCATGAAGGAAAAGGGCGACGCCTATGGACTGCTTCGCCGCGAGTGCTTCCCCTTTGTGATTCCGGGTCGCGGCATTGCGGTGCTCAACATGACGCATGTAGAGACACCGCTGGATCCGCTAAAGGCCTCGATTTGTGGCCTAGAAGGTAAGGTGCAAGCGGACCTGGCCGTTCACTTCCTACAGCAGGAATTTCCGGAATGTTTCGGAAAATCGAAAATCCGCGCCTATGGCCTGCCCGGGATTCGCCAGACGCGATGGATCGTGGGCACACAGCAGTTAACCCTGGACGACGTGCGTGCGGGAACGCGGTTCGCAGACGCCGTGGCTCGTACGGCTTGGCCGGTCGAACTTCATGACCATGGCACCGGCCATGTCTGGCAGACATTCGACGAAGATCATGTTCACTATGTGCCGCTGGGCAGCCTTATCCCTAGGGAGAGCGACAATCTTCTGGCTGTCGGCCGCTGCATCGATGCTGACAAGGCCGCGCTCTCGAGCGTTCGGGTGATGGGGCCCTGCATGGCGATGGGCATGGCGGCGGCGCACGCACTCGATCTCGCCGGAACGGGCAGCGTGCAGCAGATCGACATATCGGCCCTGCAGGATCGCCTTCACGACAATCTCGATCGCACGGACTAAGGTCGCGGTCCAGAGAGGACATGCAATGCAACTGACCGATCAGGAACGCGCGATGCTGGACGGGACTGAAGGCGCCGCCAAGCAGAAAGCGATGGAACTCCTCGTCCGCTACGGAGAGGCCCTGGGCGCCGAACGTCTCGTTGACACCAACAACATCGCCGGCGTTCCCGGATCGTCCAATCTCTTTCTGCGGGACTATTACAAGGACGTCGGGAATTCCTACGAGGCGATCTACTCGCTGTTCGATCTGGACAGTGACGAAGTCGTTTCCGTCCCGAAAGTAAGCGCCTATAGCTGTCATCTGCAGGGTGGGATGGATCCGGCCTTGTGGGCGGAACAAGGCATGGGCCGAGATGCTTTCGAGCATTTTCAAAAAGATGAGGCCGAAGTCGCCGGTCATGGCATTCAGCTGCTGAAAACATGCACGCCCTATCTCGCGGGCAATGTTCCGGTGAAGGGAGAGCACTGCGCCTGGATGGAATCCTCGGCGGTTGTCTTCTGCAATTCCGTCATTGGCGCGCGCACCAATACGGAAGGCCGTGAGAGCACGAGCGCGGCCATGCTCACCGGCAAGATCCCGGACTGGGGATTTCATCTCGATGCGTACCGCCGCGGTACCCATCACATCGAAGTCGAGGTTTCGGTCGACGACGTTTTCAACTGGGGCATGCTCGGGTATTTCATTGGCGATGCTGTCCAAGAGAACATCCCCGTCGTGACCGGCAAGATCGGCCATGCGAATTTGATCCGCCACAAGCATTTCGGCGCCGCCGCGGCTTCGTCCGGCGGCGTTGAGATGTACCACGTCGTCGGGAGCACGCCCGAGGCCGCGACGCTCGAAATGGCATTCGGTTCGCGCAAACCTGTGGATACGATCCGTTACGGGAAGCGCGAGCGGCGGAAGGTTTACGAGACACTGAATTCCGTGGGCACCAATCCCAATGTCGACTACGTGATGTTGGGCTGCCCGCACGCAGCCATCGAACAAATCTGGGAAGTTGCAAATCTTTTGGAAGGCAAGAAGCTCCACAGCAGTTGCAATCTGTGGCTCTTCACCTCTCGCTCGGTGAAGGCGGTTGCCGACGCCAATGGCTACACCAAGACGATCCTTGGCGCGGGTGGGTTGGTGATGACCGATACCTGTTCGGCGATTGGCAGGACAATGCCGCAGGGGACTAAGGTCGTGGCACTCGATTCTGCGAAGCAAACGCACTATCTGCCGGCGATGATGGGCGTGGAAGCGTGGTTCGGCACCACGAGGGACTGCATCAATGCCGCGCTGACCGGTCGCTGGAGCGGAGAAGCGCCATGAGTGAAAAGATCATTCTGCTGCGCGGGCGCAAAGTTGTTGGCGGCCGTGCCGAAGGTGAAGCGCTGGTGACGCATGATACGATCTCGGGCTGGGGCGGCATAGATCCCATGACCGGCACCGTTATCGAGACCCGACATGAGCTGCGCGGCCAAAGCTTCAAGGACAAGATCCTCGTGTTTCCCGGCGCCAAGGGATCCTCGGGCTGGTCGGCGATGTTCCACACGGCGCGGCTCGCGAAAACTGCACCCAAAGCCATGCTGTTTACGACCATGACCACAAAAGTCGCGCTGGGCGCCGTTGTCGTTCACGCACCGGCCGTGACGGATTTCGATCAGGATCCGCTGGCGGTGATCGAAACTGGAGACTGGGTGAAAGTGGATGGCGACACCGGCCTGGTCGAGGTCACAAAGCGTGGCTGAGGGAGGAGGCGCAGCCTCAGCCGACCGGAGTGCGGGACTGGGCAAGACTGCGGCTGCCTCCCAGATTGTCGACCTGTCCGAGATCATTGAAAACCAGCGATTGAGCGGATTCATTCTGCGTCTCGTCGCGGTGTCCTGGGTCGTGACATTCTTCGACGGCTTCGACATGAACGGGATCGCTTATGCGGCGCCGTATCTCAGCACGGCGCTGCATTTCGACACTTGGGTGCCCAATTTCGGCATTCAGGAATATATGCGCCACACGCCCGAAACCGACGAGGTGTTCCCGCACGACTATTCGTTCGACAAGGGACTGCTCTATGTTG
>JAKALI010000216.1 GCA_021813195.1 Pseudomonadota bacterium | reverse complement strand
GACGTTCACCAACTCCGCATTGTTCATGGTCGTGGGTTTGGTGCTCTCGTTTGGCTTCCTGATGTATGCCTCGAGTGGCCGGTCGCTCGTACCCAGCCGGTTGCAGTCGATCGCCGAAAGCATCTACGAATTTGTTGCTGGCATGGTCCGCGACAGCATGGGTGAGCAGGGCATGAAGTTTTTCCCGCTCATCTTCACGCTCTTCATATTCATTTTGACGTTGAACATGGTCGGCATGGTGCCGGGCTTCTTTACCGTGACCAGTCAGCTGTGGGTGACCGCCGCCCTGGCGCTATTGGTGTTCGCAATCGTCATCATCGTGGGTTTCGCCAAGAATGGGCTGGGCTTTCTGAGGCTGTTCGTGCCGGAAGGTGTGCCGATCTATGTCTTGCCGCTCGTGTCGGTGATCGAGGTCATCTCGTTCTTCTCGCGTCCACTCAGCCATTCGCTGCGTTTGTTCGCAAACATGCTGGCCGGCCACATCACGCTCAAGGTTTTCGCAGGCTTCATCGTCATGCTGCTCGGGGCGGGTGGGGCAGCGGCTGCGCTCGCTCCGCTCCCGTTGCTCGCCGTGCTGGGAATAACCGCACTCGAGTTTCTCGTCGCATTCTTGCAGGCGTACGTCTTCACGATGCTCACCTGCATGTACCTCAACGACGCTCTGCACCCAGGCCACTAAGTCGCGGTTGCAGGGTCTCCATCCAACGTCACGTTTAATCACAAGGAGAGTGTAATGGATCCACAGTCGGCTAAATTCATCGGTGCTGGCATCGCCGCCCTCGGTATCGGTATCGCCGCCATCGGTGTTGGCAATCTTTTCGGTCAGTTCCTCCAGGGTGCGTTGCGCAATCCGTCGGCTGCCGATGGCCAGTTCGGCCGTTTGATCTTCGGCTTCGCCGTGACGGAAGCGCTCGGCATCTTCGCCCTCGTCGTTGCCTTCCTGCTGCTGTTCACCTGATTTTGGGGTGCGTTAGGGGCGCGGTGCCACGTCTCGTTCGTCTCGGCGTGGAAGCTGGTTCGAACAGAGACCTTAGCGGCGCTCTTCTCGTGGTTTGCCTGTCGGGCCGGCTTCACAGCCGGTCCGTTCGGAGCGCCTACGGGACCCACATTGGACGCACGTTCGTGGGCCCGACAGATCGGGCCGGCGGCCGAAGCTATCCCCAGTCAGCCCGCGCGTTAGCAAGGCGAAACTCATGACCGAGCCCGTTACCACGGGGACCGAAGTCCCGTCTGGCGCAACCACACCTAAAGTGTTTCCGCCACTCGATCCCACGACGATTACTCCGCAGCTCGTCTGGCTAGCGATCACATTCGTGGCGCTCTATCTGCTGCTGAAAAAATTTGCGATTCCGCGAATCGGCGGCGTCATCGAGGAACGCCAAAATCGCATCAAACGCGATATCGACGCTGCTGAACGTCTCAAAGAGCAGGTTGACGAGGCCGTGAAGGCCTATGAAAAGTCGCTGGCGGATGCGCGCGCGCATGCGACCTCGATTGCCCGCGAGACTCGTGACAAACTGGCGGCTGAAGTTGATCGCGAACGATCTGAGGTGGAAACCGCAATCGCAAAGAAGCTGGCTGATGCCGAAGTTCGCATTGCTGAAACCAAGAGCAAGGCGCTCGCAAGTGTCGATGAAATCGCCGCTGAGATTGCCGGGCCAGTGATCGCGCAACTGACCGGCAGAGGCGTCAGCGCCGACGACATCAAGCGGGCGATGCGCGCCGGGCCTGGGGAATGATGGTCATGACCAGCTACATCATTATGGCAAGTCTTCTCGATCCCAAGGGGACCTACTTTTGGACCACCCTCGCGCTGATCGGCTTTTTTGCGATCTTGTATTACTTCAAGGTTCACGAGTCCGTCGGAAAGTCTCTGGATGCTCGGGCGGAGGCTATCCGTAATGACCTGGATGCCGCGCGAAAAATGCGCGAGGAAGCCCAACAGCTGCTGACCGATTATCAGCGCCGTGCCCGGGAGGCCGAGGACGAGGCCAAGGAAATCATCGCCAGCGCCAAACGCGATGCCGAAGCAATGGCTGCCCAGACGCGTAAGACGCTCGCGGAGACCCTCGAGAGACGCACGCGCGCTGCGGAAGAGAAAATTGCCCGTGCTGAAGCGCAAGCCGTGACGGAAGTCCGCGCCGCCGCAGTCGAACTCGCGCTCGCTACGGCTGAAAAGGTGCTGAAAGGAGGCCTGAGCGGACCGCAGGCGGATGCACTCATCGAGAATAGTATTCGCGACCTGAAGGGTCGGCTCAATTGATGGGCTGGGAAGCGACGAGTTCCGTTGCGCCGATAATTTCAGAGTCAAATCGAAAGGCCGGGATCGATCCCGGCCTTCATGCATTTGAATTCGAGAGTTATTGCGCGATCGTGCCGATTTGAATTTCAGCCCGCGCCAGGTATGGCACGTTCAAAGCCAACAAAGACTTCGTATTCTCCGGGCCGCGAGCCTTGTGGTATGTCGAACGTCACGGTGCGCACGGCCGAGAAATACCCGATGGGGTTCTCGATCGAAACATTCGTGTCGACCTGCAAGCGATCCGTCGTAATGCGGTCGCGTTTCGCATCGGTGACAAACACGCTGACCGGCAGGGTGATAGGGCCCGGTTTGCCGCGCGGACCCAACAAAATTCGGCCGGAGAAGCCGTACTTCACCGTCACGCGGCCGGGTTCGATCATGCACTCCCGCGCCGTTTTGGTGATTTCGCCGCGATGCATGATCGCAAGACCGTCACCCTCTCGGCCAGGTTCATAGACGGTGACCAGATTGTCGCGCGGCCAGGGCTGGAATTTGGGGCAACCGTGCGCCACTTCCATGCTGCCGCCGGTCGATGGCCCACCATCGCCGAGTTGAGCGGCCGACAGGAGCTGTTCTTCACTAACCGAGCCAGTCTCCGTCTTGGCGGATTGAGAGCCGCCAAACACTCCCGAGCCAAGGCCGGACGTTAAGGATGAAATCCCACACCCACCGAGCAGGCTAGCTGCACACATGAGTGCGGCAGCAGTGCCAGCACGGCCCCAACGAGGGGATGCAGGCATCGATTGCGTCATCGTAAGGTCATCCGCATAATGCCGTCCGAGGTGGCGTCGGCGCCCGTTCAACGGTACCATTCCTATACGATCCTCGACGGCATTGCGCCTGGAGAATGGATTGATTCGCAGATTAACCCGAGGCCTCCGGTCCGCCAACCACACCGTCGCGAACTTGTGCGCATACCCGCATATCTGACCTTCGGCCACAGCCCCATGACCCGCAACGCGAGACCTTCGGACGTGATCCACGACAAACACATGGCGGATAATGGATCGCAGCAGCCGCGCTTGAATGTGCTCTTGGCCGCCCCGCGCGGTTTCTGCGCCGGGGTCGATCGGGCGATCCAGATCGTCGAATTGGCGCTCGCCAAGTATGGCGCTCCAGTCTACGTGCGTCACGAGATCGTCCATAATCGTTACGTCGTCGAGTCCCTTAAGGCAAAAGGCGCCGTTTTTGTGGAAGAGCTGGACGAAATTCCTCCAACGTCCCAACCCGTGATCTTTTCGGCACACGGAGTCGCCCGCCGCGTGGTCGAGGCGGCCAAACACCTCAATCTGTTTGCTCTCGATGCGACGTGTCCCCTCGTCTTCAAAGTGCATCTGGAGGCGCAGCGCCATCACGGGGAGGGTCGCGAAATCGTGCTGATCGGCCACAAGGGCCACCCCGAAGTCGAGGGAACTATGGGCCAATTACCAGACGGGGCCGTGCAACTTATCGAGACCATCGAGGACGCCCGCGCGTTCAGCCCCCGCGATCCCGAACGTCTCGCCTACGTGACCCAAACCACACTTTCCGTCGATGATACCGCGGCGGTCGTCGCCGTTTTGCTCGAACGCTTTCCAAGCATTGCGGGACCGGTGAAAGAAGACATTTGCTACGCCACAACGAACCGACAGAGTGCCGTCAAGGCCATGGCGCCTCGTCTCGATGCGCTACTCGTCATCGGCGCACCGAACTCGTCGAATTCGGTCCGGCTGGTCGAAGTGGCCGAGCGAGCGGGGTGCGCCAAATCCATGCTTATCGAACGGGCCGCGAACATTCCATGGGCGATGCTTGAGGGCGTGGGCACGTTGGGGATTACGGCCGGGGCGTCTGCGCCCGAGGCGCTGGTCGAAGAAGTGATCGAGGCCTTGAAGTCCCGCTACGACGTCAGCGTGGACCTAGTGACGACGGCAAATGAGCGCGTCGCCTTCAACGTCCCACGCGAATTGCGCGATGTCGTTGAGGCCGCACGCGCGCAACGGGCCGGGGAGCGCTAGGCGCGCCCATGGCAGTCTACACGGAGATTGGCGATGAGGAGTTGAGCGCGTTTCTTGCGCGCTACGACGTGGGCGCACTCGTGTCCTACAAGGGCATTGCCGAAGGCGTCGAGAACACCAATTACCTTGTACAGACGCAATCAGGCCGCTTCATTCTGACGCTCTACGAAAAGCGCGTCGACCCGTCGGACCTGCCGTTTTTTCTCGGATTGATGCAGCACTTGGCGGCGCGCGGTGTATCGTGTCCACTTCCTGTTGCCGATCGTTTCGGTCAGTGTCTGTCCCAGCTTGCGGGGCGATCTGCGGCCATGGTGACGTTCCTCGACGGCTTTTCGATCCATCGGCCGCGCGCCCATCACTGTGCCGCAGTTGGCGCCGCGCTGGCGCAGCTCCACCTAGCCGGTGGAGACTTCGGTCAATCGCGGGCGAATACGTTGGGTGAAGCCGCATGGCGTCCGCTCTTTGAGCGGCTGGCGCCGCAGCTCAATACGATCGAACCCGGTCTCGAAGACCTTGTTGTCAACGAGCTCGCGCATCTTGAGGCCGAGTGGCCGCGTGATCTGCCGACAGGCGTCATTCACGCGGATCTGTTCCCCGACAACGTGTTCTTTCTTGAAGATCGCCTCACCGGGCTGATCGATTTCTATTTTGCGTGTCACGACGCACTGGCCTACGATCTGGCCATCTGCCTCAATGCCTGGTGCTTTTCACCCGCGCACACGTTCGAGCCTGAAAAGGGCCGCGCGCTGCTGGCCGGCTACGAACGCGTGCGCCCGTTGACGATGCGTGAGCGTGATGGCCTGCCTGTTCTCGCGCGGGGTGCGGCGGTGCGCTTTCTCCTGACCCGTGCGCAGGATTGGTTGAACCGGATTGACGGCGCGCTGGTGGCGCCGCACGATCCACGCGATTACATCCACCGCTTGCGTTTTCACCAGACTGTCCAGGATGCGGCCACATATGGCCTCGAAGGTTGCCATGTCGAGCGTTAAGCCACGGCGGGTGACCATCTACACAGACGGCGCATGCTCGGGGAATCCGGGCCCCGGCGGATGGGGCGCCATTCTGATCTGGGGTGAACACCGCAAGGAGTTAAAAGGCGGTGCAGCCGAGACCACCAACAACCGCATGGAACTCCAGGCCGTCATCGAAGCGCTCAAAGCCTTGAAGCGCCAAGCTCACGTCGATCTCTATACCGATAGCAATTATGTCAAGGACGGCATCACGTCCTGGATCGACGGCTGGAAGCGCAACGGTTGGCGCACGGCAGATCGCAAACCCGTCAAGAACGTCGAACTTTGGCAAGCACTCGATGCCGCGCGCGAACATCACGATATCACATGGCACTGGGTGAAAGGCCATGCTGGGCATCCGGAGAACGAGCGCGCCGACGAGCTCGCGCGCAAGGGCATGGCGCCCTATCAGCGACGGCTCTCGCGGAGCACATAGGTTGGCGCAAAGGCAGTCAGTTCAGACTTCCGAGCCCAATCCGAAAATTCAGCATGGAGAAGTAATGGTGGGTGATCACAGGCTCGAACTGTGGACCCGCTGATTAAGAGTCAGCTGCTCTACCAACTGAGCTAATCACCCGACCGGCCTCCCGGAGCCCCAGTCGAAGCGCCCGGAACGAAACCGGGCCCGTCACCGGACCCGATCGGCCAGCATGTAGCATCGAGGGGGGCGGCTGTCCAGTGTGCTGGCGGCGGTCGCGCCTGAATGGCGCGGTCAATGCCAGCCTCCCAGGCGCAAACGATCCCGGTGTCGCTCGCCGAGCCGCTGGTCGACGTCGGCGGCGAGTGCAAGGCCGACCCCAGTCATTAAAGTGAGCATCGACGTGCCACCATAAGAGACGAACGGCAAGGGCACGCCGACCACCGGCATCAATCCCGTCACCATGGCGATATTGATGAAGACATACAGAAAAATCGTGATCCATACGCCGGCAGCGAGCAATCTGTGGAAGGGGGTCCGCGCATTGAGCACGATCCGCAACAGCAGTGCGAGCAAGATGGCAAACAATACGACGAGCCCGATCGCGCCAATAAAGCCCCACTCCTCGGCGAACATCGTGAAAATGAAATCCGTGTGTTTTTCAGGCAGGAAGTCGAGTTGGCTTTGGGTGCCTTGCATGAAGCCTTTGCCGGATATGCCACCCGCGCCCAGTGCGATTTTGGATTGCGTGATGTGGTAGCCCGCCCCCAACGGGTCGACGTCGGGGTTGAGGAAGACTTCGACGCGCCGGCGCTGGTAATCGTGAAGCTGAGACCACACGAGCGGCGCGGCCAAGACCGTCAACAGCGCGCCAGCGGCAAAGTAGACGACGGATAGCCCTGCGAGAAAGAGCAGCGATAGTCCAATCGTGGCGTAGAGGATTGCCGAGCCCAAATCGGGTTGGCGCAGGGTGAAGGCCACCGGAACGAGGATCATGAGAAGCGGAACGACGAGATAACGCGGCTCGGACACGCGCTTCTGGGGCACGTGCTCATAGTAGCGTGCGAGCGCCACGACCAGCGCAAGCTTCATCACTTCCGTCGGTTGGAACTTCAAACCTGCGAGGTCGAGCCAGCGCCGCGCACCCAAGGCCTCGACGCCGGTGAACGGCACGAGCGCCACAAGCAGCAGCGCCAGTCCATAGAACGGATAGGCC
>JAKALI010000215.1 GCA_021813195.1 Pseudomonadota bacterium | reverse complement strand
ACTGTGGGGGGCAGGGCAGCCGCTGTCCGTCGCAAGCATGATCGGCTTCATCACGCTAACCGGCATCGCGACGCGCAACGGCATCCTGAAAATCAGCCACTACATCAATCTCGCCATCCACGAGCGGGTTCCATTCGGGCCCGAGCTGGTCGTGCGCGGCAGCCTCGATCGCATGACACCGGTTCTCATGACGGCGCTATCCGCCGGTATCGCGCTCGTGCCGCTGATGATCGGGGCAGATGCTCCCGGCAAGGAGGTGCTGAGCCCGGTTGCAATCACCATCTTCGGCGGTCTCATCAGTGCCACGCTTCTCGACACCGCACTGACCCCGCTTCTCTTCCTCCGCTACGGCCGAAAGCCGCTGGAACGCCTTGTCGCGCAAGCCCATGAGGCCGCAGCGGACAAGACCGTCCCCGGCGCCGGCGTGCGTCCGATGGAAG
This sequence comes from Pseudomonadota bacterium, assembly GCA_021813195.1. The sequence continues at coordinate 6,526 of JAKALI010000215.1, read as the reverse complement.
CCTACTGACCTCAATCAACCCAGGAGATCGATCATGAACCGAGCCCTCTTTGCAATCCTGTCGCTTGCCGCCGTGCTCGTGGCGGCACCTGCGGCGTTCGCCCACGAGGCGGCCAAAGGAAAGAACGGCGGCACCAGAGTCGATGCCGGCGACAAGTACCACGCCGAGCTGGTCGTCGATGGCACGCCGGCCGTCGCCGTGTTCCTGAGCGATGCCGATGACAAGCCGATCCCCGCGGCCGGCTTCAAGGCCAACGCCATCCTGGTCATCGACGGGAAGTCGCAACGTTTCGAGCTGGTCCCGGCCGAGGGCTCGAAGCTAACCGGCACCGCACCGGCTGCGGTGAAAGCGGGCGTCAAAGGCGCTATCCGGATCACCGCGCCAGACGGGACGACGGCACAGGCAAAATACTGAGCCGCCCCGCCACGGAGAAGGTCATGAGCACTTCATAACAAAAAATGAGCCGCCGGGCCTTCATGCAATCGGGCATCGCCTTCGGCGGTATGCTCGCGACCGGAGCACCATGGTCGCCCGTCATGGCCGCCGCACCTGCGTTGAAGGCTTACTCGCGGACGAACGAGGTCAATAGGATCGACGGCTCCGCGCGAGCACAGCGTTCGTGCAGTAGGTCAAGAAGACGTCGGCCTTGTCGCTTTCCATCACCCAGGCATAGAGGTTGCGCCCCTCGGGCGCTTTGGCCGAATTGGGGCCCCCCGTCAATTGGAGGGCCTTGGCTTCGAGCGCGTTCTTCGCGCCGGACGTCAGCGCCTCGGCCTTGCCGAACAGTTCGAACGCATAGTCGCCAGACGGATCGGACTTCGGTGTCGACGTCCCGAGGCGGGTCTTGGGATCGAGCATGACGGCAAGCAGCGTGTCGGGCGCTACGGCGATCCCCGGCCGGACGAGGCCGCAAAGCTGATTGCGGGCGAAGACGGCGAGCCGCGATGCCCTGATGTCGGGACGCGACGAGACGATCGATGCCATGGCGCAGCGTCTCGGTATCAAGCGGGACATCCTGTCGGCGCAGATGCGGCTGACCTATCTCGCGCCGGACATCGTCCGCGCGCTCGTCCTCGGGCGGCCCGCCGAGGGGCTAACGCCGGCCGGTCTTCTCGCCCTGTGCAAAGACCTGCCGCACGACTGGCAGCACCAGCAGACAGTCCTCGGTCTCGAGACGCCGTAGTGCCCCGGAAAGCTGGCGGCTCCATTGCGAACCGCGTCGGCAAGATTGCGCGGGGCCACGTCTGTCACCTTGAAATCTAACCCCTGGGGTGATATATGTGTGCCGTCACCCAGGAGACGGCATTGCGGGTATTCGCCACCAAGGAGTTTGCCCGCTTCGCTCGCAAGGAGCACTTGGGACCGGGCCAACTCTGCGAGGCGGTCAACCGGGCGAGCAGCGGTCTGGTCGATGCCGACCTGGGTGGCGGCGTCATCAAACAGCGGGTCGCGCGGCAGGGTCAGGGACGGTCCGGCGGATTTCGAACGATCATCGCCTTTCGATCAGGCGACCGGAGCATCTTCATGTACGGCTTCGCCAAGAACCGGAAGGCCAATCTCACCGAAGATGAGCTTGTGGTGTATCGCCGGCTCGCGGAGATCTTCCTCGGCGCCGACAACGCCATGCTGGGAAGGATGCTTGCTGCGGACGAATTGAAGGAGGTGGATTGCTATGCCTAAGAAGAGCGCTAGCACCCGCAGCGATGCACTGGCGGTTGCGCACAAGACGGCTCAAGGCCTGCATCGGGCCGGCGTAATCGACAAGGGAACGATGCGCGAGTTCGATGCATCGTGCCTGACGACCGTCGAGGACCTGTCGCCGAAGGCGATCCAGGCGATCCGGGAACGCGCCGGCGTCAGCCAGGCCGTGTTCGCGAGCTTCCTCAACGTCAAGGCCAAGCTGGTCAGCGAGTGGGAGCGCGGCGAGAAGAAGCCGAGCGGGCCGTCGTTGAAGTTGCTCAGTCTCGTCAAGACCAAGGGGCTCGACGCGATCACGTAGGCTGGTCGAGGCCGTCGGCGCCGGAGAATTGGGACAGAACCGCAACACCCGTGCGGGCGGTCGGAAAATTCCGGCGTCGGTCCACAGCTTCACGCGCTCACCGGTCGGCGCAGGGGTAGGAGGCTTTGCTCTCGAACTGCTATCCAGGTGCTCGACGAGAGCCTTGGTCGAGGGGGCAGGAATGCTGGCATTCGGACCGGCAGACATTGCGCGAGCCATCGAGCCGGCCGCGCTGGCGCGCGGCCGCTCAGTGCATGCCAACGGGCAGGTGATCGACCTCGCGTTCGAGGACGACGGCACCGTCATCCGCGGCCGAGTGCAGGGCAGTGACCGCAAACCTTATGAGCAGTTGATCTCGCTGCGGCCGGGCAAGAGCGGCGTCATCATCCACGGCACCTGCACCTGCCCGGTGCATGAGAACTGCAAGCACGTCGCAGCGATCCTCATCGAAACCGAGCGGCGCGCGCCGGCTTTGGTCTGCGTGCCTCCGCTGCCGGCTCGCGGCAAGACCGACGACCGAGGGCGACCCCAGGCTCTGTCGCCGCAGTTGCAGCTCTGGCTCGGCGATCTCGACGAGGTGTGCACTCCGGGCGCCGACAACGGCTACCCCGCCGATATCAAGCAGCGCCTCATCTACGTGCTTGAGGTCGAACCGTGCAGGAACGGCTATCCCGCGCGTGCACGCATCAGTCCGATGGTGGCGTCGCTGCGCAAGGCGGGCGATTTCGGCAGTGCGAGGTCCTACAGCCCGGGCAACATCCACACCTACCAGCCGGCCAGACATCTGCGCCGGATCGATCACGAGATTCTGGCCGAGCTCGACTGGTTGATGCGGCGCACGGCCGGCTCCACACTCGGCGGCGTCCCGGTGTCGGCGAACCCCATGCTCGCGCATGCCATGGCGATGATGCTCGGCAGCGGCCGGTGCCGGTGGGGCGACGTCAACGGTCCGGTGCTGAGCGCCGGCCCCACGCACCGCGCGCACCTGGAGTGGCGGCAGGAGGCCGGGGCGCGACAGAGCCTCGTCATCGAGGCCGAGGATGTTTCGGCTGAAAGGGGCGGAGCAGAGTTGAAGATCGACACCGTGCTTGCCACGGCGCCTCCCCACTACGTCGATCTCGGCGCGGGGCTCGTCGGTCCGCTCGATCTCGGCCTGCCGGACACGGTCGCTGCCCGCCTCGCCGCAACACCGTCCGTGACGTCGGCCGAAGCGGCAGCCTTCACGGTCGCGCTCGGCCGCCGGCTGGCATCGAGTGGCCTTGCGGATCGCATCCCCTTGCCCATGCAGCCGCAGAAGACTGTGGTGCGCGCGGTCACGCCTCAGCCGAGGCTCGAGCTCTACCTCGCCCCCGTGCGCCTCAAGCAGCAGTATTCCTGGTACGCCAAGGAGCCACGGCATCGGGGCGCGTTCCCGGTACCCTTGGCGCGTCTCGCCTTCGACTACGACGGCGAGGTGGTGCCGATCCACGCGCCGGCCGAGGCGCTGGAGCAAATGGAGGACGGTACTCTCGTCGTCACCCCGCGCGACACTCGCGCCGAGGTCGCCGCCTTCGAGCGGCTCGGCAAGCTCGGTCTCGGAAGCATCAAGGACAGTCTGGTCCACGCCGATAGCGAGAATGCCAAGGATCTGTTTCTCGCTCCATCGGGTTCGACGCCCTACGAGGTTCTGGCCCAAATCGACGACCCGGGCCGGTTCGTGGACTTCTCGGCCAAAGCCGCGCCGCTCTTGCGCAGCGAGGGCTGGCAGGTCGCGTACGCCAAGGACTACCCCTACCAGATCGCCGAGGGCGAAGTCGGCTGGTGGGCCGACATCGGCGAGGGCTCGGGCATCGACTGGTTCTCGTTCGAGCTGGGCATCGCGTTCGAGGGCGAGCGCATCAACCTCGCCCCGCAGCTCGCCAACATGCTGGCGCGGTTGCCGGCGGAGCTCGGCGAACTCGCTCTCTCAGATGACCCGGCGTCGGCCGAGGCCTATGTGGAGTTCTGCAAGCGACTCCTGCTCTACCACACCCTGCCCGACGGACGCCAGCTGCCACTGCCGGGAGAGCGTCTGGCGCCGATCCTCAAGGGGCTGATCGAACTCGTCGGACCGCGCGCGGACGCGATCGAAGGCGGCAAGGTCCGGCTGCACCGCGCCGAGGCGACCGCACTTGCTGCGCTGGCCGAAGCGCTTGGGCCCGACGTCGCGTGGGCGGCGAGTGCCGAGCGGCTCGTCTCACTTGGGCGCGATCTGCTGCGCGGACGCGGACTGAACGAGATCGCGCCGCCCCGCACGTTCCGTGCCGAGCTGAGGTCCTATCAGTCGATCGGTCTCGCCTGGCTCGACTTCCTGCGCGAGACAGGGTTCGGCGGCGTGCTCGCCGACGACATGGGGCTCGGCAAGACGGTGCAGGCGTTGGCATTCATCGCGCGCGAGAAGGCCGAGGGGCGGCTCGACCGTCCGGCGCTCATCGTCGCCCCGACCAGCGTGCTGCCGAACTGGCAGGCCGAGGCCGAGCGCTTCGCGCCGTCGCTCGACGTGCTGGCGCTGCGCGGCCTCGACCGCAAGCAGCTGTTCGGCGGCATCGCGCACCACGACATCGTGCTGACCACCTATCCGCTCCTGATGCGCGACCATGACACGTTGCTCGGCCACGAGTTCCACCTCGCCATCCTCGACGAGGCGCAGGCGATCAAGAACCCGCGCGCCACCGTGACGGGGCTCGCACATCGCATCAAGGCGCGTCACCGCGTGGCGCTGACCGGCACACCGCTCGAGAACAACCTGGGCGAGGTGTGGAGCCTGTTCGAGTTCCTCTCGCCCGGACTCCTCGGCGACGAGGCCACGTTCCGCCGCACCTTCCGCACGCCGATCGAGAAGCACGGCGACAAGGCGGCGCAGGCCTTCCTAACCCGCCGCCTCAAGCCCTTCATGCTGCGGCGGACCAAGGAGGAGGTGGCCAAGGAGCTTCCGGCCAAGACAGAGATCGTCGAGCGGGTGCGGCTCGAAGGTGCGCAGCGCGACCTCTACGAGACCGTGCGCGTCTTGATGCACGAGAAGGTACGCTACGAGATCGCGCGGAAGGGACTCGCCAAGAGCCACATCGTGTTTCTGGACGCGCTGTTGAAGCTCAGGCAGATCTGTTGCGACCCGCGCCTCCTGAAAATGCCGCAGGCCAGGAAGGTCAAGCAGTCGGCCAAGCTCGAGCGGCTGATGGAGATGATCCCGGAGATGGTGGCCGAGGGGCGGCGCATCCTCCTGTTCTCGCAGTTCACGAGCATGCTGGAGCTGATCGAGACGGAACTCACAGCGCGCGACATCCCCTATGTCACCCTCACCGGCGACACCCTGGATCGGGCCAAGCCGGTCAAGGCGTTCCAGTCGGGCGACGTGCCGCTGTTCCTCCTCAGCCTCAAGGCCGGCGGCACCGGGCTCAACCTGCCCGCGGCCGACACGGTGATCCACTACGATCCGTGGTGGAACCCGGCGGTCGAGAATCAGGCGACCGACCGCGCCCACCGCATCGGCCAGAAGAAGCCGTTATTCGTCTACAAGCTGATCGTGGAAGAGGGCATCGAGGAGGCCATCGAGATTCTCAAACGCCGAAAGGCCGCGTTGGCCGAGGCCTTGTTCGAAGGCGCCTCCAATTCGGGGCTCGATCTCACCGAGGCCGACATCTCCGCCCTGTTCTCTCCTCTCGATCGCCGCGCCGGCCGCCGTGCGGCGTGAGATGAGGGAGTGTCGCATAACCTATCTCGCGACGGACATCGTCCGCGCGCTTGTCCTCGGGCGGCCCGCCGAGGGGCTGACGCCGGCCGGGCTTCTCGCCTTGTGCAAGGACCTGCCGCACGACTGGCAGCACCAGCGGACAGTCCTCAGTCTCGAGACGCGTAGCTCCCCGAAAGCGCCCAAAACGATGCGAGTCTGACCGGCCCAAAAGGGGCCCTCAGAGATAAAACCGGCGATGAGCCGAGGAACGTCACCGAGAGACGCCGTAGGACGCGCGCACCCTCAAAATGCATGGGGCCAAGCCGCGGAAATCGCGGCGATTTTCCGCCTGCAGAAATTAAGAAATATGCAGCGATATCAATGAGTTAGCCGGTGGCTGGGGGACTAGGATTCGAACCTAGACAGGCAGAGTCAGAGTTTGATTTTGGCTTCCGCCAGCAGTGCGAAGCATCCGACAAAGGCAATACATAACAATGACTTGGCTCGACACGTCCGCTCAGCTATACTTGCCAGAAAGAGCTGGCGGGTAAGCCCAGGGTAAGCCCGTTTTCCGCAGCGTCGGGAGCGTGGATCGCATGGATTTCATCTACGGTCGGATCACCAAGACAGCCGTTGAGCGGCTTGAGCCGAACCAGATTCTTCGAGATACCGATTTGAAGGGGTTCGCGGTGCGGTCGCGGGCGAAGGCGCGGAGTTACTTCGTCCAAAAGAAGGTCAACGGGCGCGTCCAATGGATCACGATCGGTCGCCATGGTGCCCCTTGGACCGCTGAGACAGCACGAAAGCGAGCGACCAAGCTGTTGCTCGAGTTGATGAAT
>JAKALI010000214.1 GCA_021813195.1 Pseudomonadota bacterium | reverse complement strand
CAATGCGTGTCGTGGAGGCTTGCTGGGCGTTGGCGAAGGGAACGAAGGCTACGCTCGCAAGCAGGAGCGTAGCAAATCCGACGCGGTACGGCATGACGCGACTCCGATTTGGCATGGTGAACGCTGGGTTTAAACATTAACCGACCACGCCGGGGTCTGGCAGTGCTGTCATTAAGAATGATTAACGCGCGTGCCGGCCGGAACCGGGAAGCCACGCAGGAACTCCGCCGCCGGCATGGGGCGCTTACCCGCGCGTTGGAGTTCGAGCAGCCGGATGGCCCCCACACCGCAGGCGAACGTGAGGCCGCTATCGAGTGCGGAACCCGGCTCTCCCGTCCCTTCGACGAGTGCCGAACGTAACACCTTGATGCGTTCGCTTTCACCCGTGGTGCTAGGCAGTTCCAGCCACGCGCCGGGAAACGGCGATAGACCACGGATCTGATTGTGGACGTCTCGAGCCGGCCGCGTCAGATCAAGGCGCGCCTCGGCCTTATCGATTTTGGCGGCATAGACGACACCATCCTCTGGCTGGGGCGTGCAAGTGAGTGTGCCGTGGTGCAAATCTTCCAAGGCCTCCACCAGCAATTTCGCTCCTTGCGCGGCCAGGACATCGTGCAGCTCACCCGCTGTGGTGTTCGGGCCGATCGGCACGCTCAGCGCTCGGCAGACGGGGCCCGTGTCGAGACCTTCCTCCATGCGCATCACCATGACGGCCGTCTCCGTATCCCCGGCGAGGATCGCACGCTGGATGGGCGCCGCGCCCCGCCACCGGGGCAACTTGGAGGCATGCAGATTGAAACAGCCAAGCCGTGGGGCCTCGAGTATCGGAATGGGCAGCAGCAGGCCGTAGGCAACGACGACCGCGGCATCCGCGCCAAGCGCGCGGAAAGCGGCCTGCTCCGCGTCCGTTTTCAGGCTCGTCGGACAAGCGACGGGCAACCCATGCGCTTCGGCCAGCCGATGCACGGCGGACTTGCGCTCGGCCATGCCCCGCCCGGCCGGACGGGGCGGCTGGGTGTAGACCGTGAGGATCTGATGCGAGGTGCGCAACAGCGCTGAGAGGGCCGTGGCGGCAAAGTCGGGCGTGCCCATGAAGACAAGTTTCAGTGGCATCGGGGCAGACCTCGCAAGGGGATTTCGATGCGCGCGCAATCGGGGACGAGAGCCACAGCGCCAGCGTCAGCGGCCAGAATCCTGCCGGGCGAGCTTTTTCATCTTGCGCACCACCATGTCGCGCTTGAGGCGCGATAAGAAGTCGATGATGAGCTTACCGTCGAGGTGGTCGACCTCGTGCTGGATAGCAGTCGCAAGCAGGCCCTCGGCTGCCAGTTCCTGAGCCTTGCCCTCTCGGTCAATGTAGGCCACGCGAACGGAAGCGGGCCGCTCGATCTCGATGCGCACGTCGGGGATCGATAGACACCCCTCCTCGTGGATGCGTGTCTGGCTGCCGTGCTCCAGGATCGTGGGATTGATCAGGACCAGCGGCTTGCGCGTGTCCCCCTCATCCGACACATCCAGCACGATCAGCCGGCGCGGGATGCCAACCTGAATTGCCGCAAGCCCGATGCCCGGAGCATCGTACATCGTCTCCAGCATGTCGTCAGCGAGCCGCAAGAGATCAGCATCCACGCGCTCGATCGGGCGAGAGGTTTCGCGCAGTAAGGGGTCGGGAACGGTAAGGATGGGCAAGATTGACATGCCGCTGACATAAGCGGCGGGTTGCCCGGGGTCAATCGGGAGTCGGCGCGTTAGGTCGAGGGCGACCCTCGGCCACGGGCAAGCGCATGGCGGGCTATAATGGACAGAATGCCGATACCGGCCCGGATCGTTCCAGAAACCGTGCCCGAAATTTTTGAATGGCCAATACGGCGGCGGTAGCGGGCCGGTACCTCAACGACCCTTAATCCACATTCAACAGCGCGCACCTGCATCTCAACTGTCCAGCCGAATGAGCGATCGGTCATGCCAAGGCGCTTGAGGGCGGGCTCGGAGATCGCGCGGAACGGCCCTAGATCGGTGAAGCGTGCGCCCCAGATCAGCCGGATGAGACGCGTCGCGAGCCAGTTGCCAAAGATTTGCTGCGGGGTCATAGCGCCCGGCTCGCGCTGACCAAGCGCGCGCGATCCGATAACGAGGTCGGCCTCTCCGCGAATGATCGGATCGGTCAGGTCGCCCATGTCTTCAGTGTGGTCGGAATGGTCGCCATCGACGAACACAACGATGTCAACATCCGGCAGGGCGGCAATGCCAGCAAGACAAGCCGCCCCATAGCCCGCTTGGGGTTCGCTGATTACGATGGCACCACCTGCTCGCGCGATCTCGGCTGTCCGGTCGAGCGAGTCATTGTCGGCGACGACGACAACATCGACCCAATCGGGCAGGCCTGCTAACACTAAGCCAATGGCACGTTCCTCGTCGCGGGCTGGAATGACAACTGCGATGCGTCGCCCCTCACGCACGGATCACCTCGTGCGTTGTGCGCGCTGCAAGAGCATCCCACGCGAATGCGATCCACACCGGTACCCATATCAGCCACACGACGCACGTGGTGAAGTCTTCGTAGCGATCGCTGGCCAGGTAATGGAACGAGACGTAGTAAAGCGGCATAAAGATCGTCGCGGCGACGAACCCGCGCCAGGGGTGAAGACACGCGAACGGCAAGACCCACACGAGGTACCAGGGGAACTGCGCAGGGCTCAGGAGCAGGAGTGCTGTGACCGCAACCGTTAGGCGCCACGTCTCATCCCGAGTGCTGCGGACCGGGGGCCAAGCGAGCACGAAGACGATCGACAACAGGACCGCCGCGACAGCCCCGCGTGCTGAGCGTGCGACCGTCTCAGCGGAAAGCTCGCAAGGGGCGAGCATCCAACTCACCACATCGTGGATCACGGGGAACGCGGCGCTGTTGGTTTGCCAATAGGTGGCATACGCGCGAAATCCGGAAGTCTCGTCGAGGCCGCCAAGAAGGGGCGGAAGCGCAGCCGCGCAAAGCAAGATGGCGAGCAGGCCGAGCGCGGCTACAAGGCGGCGGCTGTCACCCCACAGGGGCCGCAGGACGATGGGCGCGAGAATGAGGGGCCACAGTTTTACTGCTGCGGCAATGCCAAGTAGCCCCGTTGCGAGGGTGCGCCGTCCGGTGATGGCAAGCAGCACGGCAGCAACGACAGCTGGCATCAGGACCGCCTCCATGTGGGCGGTATTGGCGAGTTCCTTGATGACGATAGGGTTCCACCAGTAGAGGGCCGCCCAGACTTGTGTGCGGCCGCTGCGCGCGAGAAGGAGGAGTAGCAACGTGAGCGTGAGGCACTCCGCGAGCAGACACACCAGCCGCCAAGCCTCCAGGTTCCACGGCGCGATGAGATGTGCAAGAGCAAAGAAGGCTTGCGCAAGCGGCGGATAGATCGTCTTCAAGTCGGAATGATTGATGCGCTCGATGATGACGCCGGACTGCTCCGCTAGCGTCTGTAAGCCACCGGCATGGTCATTGCCCTGCGCGTCATCGGGCGACACGGCGAACGGGTTGTAGCCGTGGGCGGTGACCGCCCCATCCCACAAATAGCGATACCAATCGTCTTCCAACGCCGGGATTGAGCCGAACGCCGTGAGACGCATGGCCAACCCACCCACCACGATCACCGCGAGCACGCTGCGTCCCTGACCAAGGCCGCATCGCTCTGTTTGTTCAGCCAGCGGGATCAAGAGCGCATACAAAAGGCCGGCGGTAATCAGTCCGCTAGCGAGAAGCAGCGACGGCTTATCACTCAAGGGGACGGCATAGTCGAACTCGGGCGAGGCGGCAGCAAGGCCCATCGCCAGGCCGCAGAGGCTTAAGGCTATGAGGATCCACGCTGAGATAATTCGGAGCCGCGCACGTGGAGGACGGCCAATCCTGGCAGCTGTCGTAATGGTCACGCGGCAACGTCCGATGGGATGCACTCGTCCCTGTCGCAGGTAGTCGCGTGTCGTAACGGTGCGTCAAGGGCGTGAACATAGGCCGCGAGAAGAACGCGCTCGTCGAAATGTCGTTCGGCCTTCGCCCGGCTCGCGCGGCCCTCGGCGGGCAAGAGATCGCAGTGCGTGACGAACGTCTGGCAGGCATCGGCAACGAGCCGGGGATCACAGGTGCTCACGAGACACCCGTTGACGCGTTCATCGACCATGGTGCGGCAAGCGCCTGTGTTCAGCGTGAGGATCGGTCGCCCGATCGCCAGCGCTTCCAGCAGTGCCGTCGGGCATCCGTCATCGGCTGACAGATGAACGATGACGTGAGCCTTGGACAAGAGGGCTGCGGTGTCCTGCGCGCGGCCGAGGAACTCGACACCGCTGACAGTGAGAATGCTGGTGTCGCGCGTGGCTTCACGGTCGGTGGCGAGCATGAAACGTGCGCCAACGCCCCGGGCGGAGAGCTCGCGCCCTGCGGCCGCAAAAGTGGTGATGGCGTCGCGTTCGGCTGGATCAGCAATCATGAGAAAATGGACGGGGCTGGTCAGTTCCGGCAATGGCGAAAGGGTCCAACTCCGCAGATCGATGCCGGTGCCCGGCGAAACGAGCGTCGATGTTCCGTCTGGGACCAACCCAAACGAATGAAGATCCGACTGATCGGTGGCGTTATGACAAATCACAGTGTCGCTCCACCGCAAGGCCCGCCGGTAGCCTCGCGCGCGGCTCTCACGGTTTCCATCGAAATCTGGCCCGAGATCGTTGACCAGCGTGACGATGTGTTCCACGCCAGCGCGGCGCGCAGCGAACGCGATCGCAAACGCCAGTTCCGCGCCGGAGAGGAGAACGGTGTTGGGCCGCCAGCGGCGCAGCGCTTCGTTGAGTTCTGAGATGAGACGCCAGCGCGAGAGCGGCTTCAAACCCGGCGGCTCGGGATCAAAATTGCAATGTTCGCCGCCAAGCTCGCGAATGGCTGCGATTTCTCCAGCGAGCTGGCAGGGCGCGAGCACCAGCACGCTATGGCCTGAGCGGACGAGGGCGGCGATCAAACCTGCCCGATGGCGCAGCACACTCGCTGCCGATGGCGCGGCGATTGCAATCCGTTTCGGCACCTCGGAGCGGTCACGATCCTCTGTCATGTTGGGCTCGGCCTTGGGTTCATCTGTTCCTGCCTTATCCGACGGACGTGCCGCCTGTCCGGTCGTTGCGGCGATTCGGCGAGTGGGTGCTAAACCGTTCTAGGCGTCCTGGCTCATCGCTCAAGTCCCCGTTGAATGGGCGACCAAGAATTCCTCAGGCCTCAAAGTCGCGGCCGATTTGCGCAATCAAGCGGGATCCGATCACAATGGCGAGCAATCCGAACGGGATAGCTCCGAACATGTTGCCGACGAGCACCCCGCTGGCGCCAGCAAAGTGTGAGCCTAAGAGGACGAACGGTATCGTTCCAATCGTGGCGCGGCCCCAGTTCAGTAGTGTGGCAAGCCGGGCATGTCCCAGTGTGTTGAACACTGCGTTGGCAACGAATAGGGCGCCGAGGAAACCAAAGAGCGGCGCGAGTACCTGGCAGAAGAGGCGGATCAGTTCCGCCGCCTCGCCTTTGGCGCGGAAGAGCGCGACGAGAGGTTCGGCGGCAGAGGCCATCACGATCCAGGCCGCAAGCGTGAAGGCGGCATTGACGAGCAAGGCGAGAGTGAACGTGCGTTGCATGCGGCTGGTGTCGCGCGCTCCGAAGTTCTGGCCCACGATCGGCCCGATCGCTCCGGAAAGGGCATAGATGGCGCCAAACGCGACCGGCGTAATGCGTCCGATGACCGCCCAGGCTGCGACCGCAGCGTCGCCATGTGCCGCCATAGCGGCCGTGACGTAAGCATTGGCAACCGGTGTTGCGATATTGGTCAACACCGCAGGAACTGCCACGCCAGCCAGAGCGGGCGCATCGGCGATCGTATCCGCCACGGTCGGGCGATCGGTCATGTCATGGATGCCGATCACCGCCCACAGGCCATAAGCCAGCATGGCAAGCCTTGCAATGGCAGACGCAATCGCAGCCCCGTCAATGCCAAGCGCCAGAGCAAAAATCAGGATCGGATCGAGCGCCACGTTGGTGATCGCGCCAACCAACGTGACGTTCATGGCGCGTCGGGCATCGCCGATGCTGCGCAACAACGCCGTTGCCGTCATCGCGACCGCCAGCGGCGGCAGAAACGGCACGAGGATTTGAAGATAGCCGGCAGCTAGCGCGTGGGTGCGCTCCGCGGCACCCAACACGCTCAACAGCGGAGATATGCTGAGCCACACGAGCAGTGTTAGTCCGAGCGACACGGCCGCTGTGAGCACGAGAGCGCTGCCCGCCAGGCGGCGAGCACGTCGCATGTCGCCCGCGCCGATCGCCGGGGAAACGACTGACGTTGCCGCAATCGACAGGCCGATCCCGATCGACGTCGTGAAAAACAGGATCGAACTCGCATAGCCGACGGCGGCAACGATTTCCTGATCCGCAAGCCACGACAGAAACAGGATATTGGCGAAGTCGCCGATGAAGATGGCGATGAGGCCAATCGCCCCTGCGCCGGTCATGACCAGAATGTGCCGCAGGAGAGAACCTGAAACGAACCGCGCATCGCCATTCGGCGAGGTTGGCGCCTTGGCGGCCGATGGGAGCGCGATCGTGCCGCCGGGACTGGGATCGTCGATCGGCGCGGTCACAGACGCCTACGAGATTTGATGGCCGCCGCGAGCGTGCCTTCGTCGAGATAATCGAGTTCCCCCCCGATCGGTACGCCCTGGGCCAGCCGCGAGATGGTGACGCCCGTAGGAGACAGCCGATCCATGAGATAATGGGCGGTGGATTGTCCTTCGACGGTCGCATTGAGAGCGAGCAGAATTTCTTTGACGGCCGGATCGGATGCGCGCGCCAGGAGGGAGTCGATGGACAATTTGTCGGGGCCAATACCATCGAGCGCTGACAGATGTCCGCCCAGGACATGATAGAGCCCCTCGACGACTTGAGCGCGCTCAAGCGCCCACAGATCACCCACCTCCTCCACGACGACGATGAGGGAGCGGTCG
>JAKALI010000213.1 GCA_021813195.1 Pseudomonadota bacterium | reverse complement strand
CGCCAACCTCCGCCGACGTGCTCCGTAAGAACCCGCTCGGCATCTACGTCACCGCAATCAACTGGTCGAAGGAGCTGGGACAATGACCCCGCCGATTTCCATGGAAGCCGGCGGTCCGGCTTCACGTTTCTCTGCCTTTCAACAATCCCGGAAAGAAGGGACCGCGGCTTTCCGTAGAGCCGGCTTCGCGGTTTTGCTGCTTTCCGTCACCACGCTAGGCGGCTGCGCGCATCCGTTCATCCCGCCGGACATCAACTACGACAGCGCCGTGCCGGCGAAGCTCAGTGCCGACCCCCCGGCGCCGATCAAGATCGTAGAATTGCCCAAGCCCTTGCCGCTGCCGGGCCAATTAAAGCCGCTCGATACTGGAAAGCCCACGCCCGAGGCCGCCGATCCAGCTATCCGCGTCAATCAGGCCAATGCGGCGGCGCGCGTGCAACCGGTGCGCAACGGCTTCATCAACGCGGTCCAGGTCTATCCCTATTCGGCAGGCGCGCTCTATCAGGCCTACACCGCTCCGGGAGAGATCACCGACATCGCCTTGCAGGAGGGCGAGCAACTCGCGGGCACGGGTCCCGTCGCCGCCGGCGACACCGTGCGCTGGATCATCGGCGACACTGAGAGCGGCGCGGGTCCGACCAAGAAGGTCCATATTCTGGTGAAGCCGACTCGGCCTGAGCTGGTGACGAACTTGGTCATCAACACCGATCGGCGGACCTACTTCCTCGAGCTGCGCTCGACAGAGAAGACCTACATGGCGTCGGTCTCCTGGCAATATCCCGAAGACCAACTCATCGCGCTCCGACAGCAGAACCAGACGGCCGAAGCAGCCGCTCCGATCGCCACCGGGGTCGATCTCGCCGCGATCAACTTCCGCTACGCGATCCAGGGCGACACGCCGGCCTGGCGGCCGCTGCGCGCGTTCGACGACGGACAGAAGGTTTACATCGAGTTTCCATCGGGAATTCGCCAGGGCGAGATGCCGCCGCTCTTCGTGATCGGTCCGGCCGGTGGTTCCGAGCTGGTGAACTACCGCGTCAAGGGCAACTACTACATCGTCGATCGCCTCTTTGCCGCCGCTGAGCTGCGTCTCGGCGACAAGGACAGTGAACGGCGCGTCCGCATCGTCCGCACCGACGGAAGGCCCCGGTCATGACGGCGGAAGGCCCTGAAGAACATCCGGCACCGCCGCCCGCCGCACCGCCCGATCTTCGACTGAGAGGCGAACGGCCGCGCGTCATGCGGCTTTCCCGCAAAGTCTTGATCACGCTGGGCGCGGTGTCGGCGCTAGCGATCGCAGGCGCGCTCGGCTACGCGCTCCAGACCTCTAACAAATCGCAGTCCGGCCAGGAGCTGCTCAGCACGCAAAACCGCCCGTCGGCCGAGGGGCTGGCGGGGTTGCCCAGGGACTATACCGGTCTGCCGCGACAAGCGCCCCCGCTCGGGCCACCGCTACCCGGCGATCTCGGCAAGCCGATGCTCAATGCCGGCGCTGCGCCAAACACTGTGACTGCCGGGTCCACGCCCGACCCCGAGGCGCAGCGCAGAGCGCAGGAGCTTGAGGCGGCGCGGGTAAGCCGGCTTTTCGCCCAGACCAATCAACAGTCGCCGGCCGCCGGCCAGATCCTTCCGATCCCATCTGCCGGCGCGACCGCGGCTCCAGCTGCGACGCCGCCCGTCGACGTCGGCTCTGCTCAGAACATGCAGGACCGAAAGACAGCCTTCCTCAATGCCTCGACCGACAAGCGAACGATCAGTCCCGACAGGCTGGACGCCGCAGCCTCGCCCTACGTCGTGCAGGCCGGGACAGTCATCCCCGCTGCGTTGATCACCGGCATTCGTTCCGACCTGCCGGGCCAGATCACCGCTCAGGTGACCGAGGCGGTCTATGACAGCCCCTCTGGCAAGTATCTGCTCATCCCGCAGGGCGCGAAGCTCATCGGTCAGTACGACAGCTCGGTCGCCTTCGGCCAGAGCCGCATCCTCTTGGTCTGGACACGCATCATCATGCCGGACGGCAACTCGATCGTCCTCGAGCGCCAGCCTGGCGCGGACGCTGAGGGCTATGCCGGGCTTGAAGACGAGGTCGACAACCATTGGGGCATGCTGTTCAAGGCGGCGGTGTTGTCGACATTGCTCAGTGTCGGCGCGGAAGCGGGCACGAGCCAGGACGAAAACAATCTGGTGCAGGCGATCCGCAGCGGTGCGTCCAACTCGATCAGCCAGACCGGCCAGCAGATCGTTCAGCGCCAGCTCAACATCCAACCGACTCTAACGATCCGTCCGGGCTTCCCAGTCCGCGTGATCGTCACTCGCGACCTGGTGCTGGCGCCATATGGACAACGAGGAAGATGATGATGAAACTTAAACTCGGACCACTCGCCGATGACAAACCGGTCAAGGTCACGGTCGAAATTCCCGCGGCCGTCCATCGCGACCTCGTTACTTATGCGACCATTCTCGCCCAGAGCAATGGCCAGCCCACCCCTGAACCCGCGCGACTAATTCCACCCATGATCGAGCGCTTCATGGCGACTGACCGAGTCTTTGCCGCAGCACGGCGCAAGCAGAACGCTCAGAAGACTCCCGCCTAGGCCGAAAGGTCCGGATAGCGTTCGCGCAACATTGCAAGGAAGGGTTCCAAGGCTGGATTGCTGTTCGTCCTCCGCCAATAAGCCATGAAACATACTCGCGTCGGCTCGCGGTCATCCCAGACCTCCCGACTTAATACGCCATCGTAACGCGCGCCTGTTGCCCCCTCAAACATCAGCAACGCGCCATAATCGGCACTTACCAAACTCAGCAGCCTGTCCAAAGAGGAATCTTGGTGAAGTATCTGATGAGTAGAGGGGGCGTTCGGTAGTTTTGCGGCAAGCAGATGCTCCAATTCCCGACCAGGACCTTGCCGAGGAAAAAGAAATTTCTCGTTCGCAATATCTGTCCAAAGAATTCTACGGCTACGGCCAAGAGGATGATGTTCCGGCACCGCCACGATCACTCTTTCGCTCCATAACGGGAGTATTCCATCATCCCAACCCGTTGCATGTGCGGTCATGATGGCAATATCGACCGTGTTGCTTGTTAGGCCACAAAGCAGCCGATCATGGTTGCCATCGACGGTATGCACCTCAACCTCAGGGTAACGCCTGTGATAATCCACAAGCGTCATATGCATATTGCCTGCCGAAGGTGAAGCGTAGACCCCGATCGTCAATACGCCCATACTGCCTTTGCTTCTCGCCTTCAGCCGACTAACCTCTGCCTCCACCTCCTCAAGGATTCGTCTTGCGCCGGTGATGAACTCTAGCCCCGCGAACGTCGGCCGTGTTCCGCCGGCAGTCCGTTCAAACAATTGGGCGCCAAGCCGGTCCTCGACATAACTTAGGCGCCGGCTTAGCGTCGATTGTCGCATATTCAACGCCTCCGCCGCCTGCCTCAAGCTGCGATACTGCGACGTTACGACCGCCAATCTTAAATCACGCAGCTCTACGTCCACGATATTTGTCCGGACGTCTATTGCGTGCGCACGGAAAGGAGCCTGAGAGCGTTCATCGTCACGAGCACTGTCGCTCCTGTATCCGCCAGGATTGCTGGCCAGAGACCAGTAAGGCCAACGATTGTGGTGACGAGGAATACTGCCTTCAGTCCTAGGGCAATGGTGATGTTCTGGTGGATATTAGCCATCGTGCGCTTCGATAGCGTAATCATCTGCGCAATATCGCTGAGCCGACCGTGCAGGATTGCAGCGTCCGCAGTTTCGAGCGCGACGTCCGTCCCTCCAGCCATCGCGATCCCGACATCGGCCGCCGCCAATGCCGGCGCGTCGTTGATGCCGTCCCCGACCTTCGCGACCATGAAGCCTTCTTGCTTCAAGTCGCGGACAATGCGCTGCTTATCCTGTGGCAAGAGTTCAGCGCGGACATCGATTCCTAGATGCTGACCTACGGCTTCCGCCGTGCGGCGATTATCGCCGGTTAGCATGATCGTCTTGATGCCTGCGTCAGCTAAAGCTTTAAGCCCAATCTTTGCATCAGGCCGCGGCTCGTCTCGCATTGATAAGATCCCGACGACCTTCCCGCCGGCAATGAGGACAGAGACTGTTTTTCCCTCATCGTGGAACGCATTAATTCGCGAGGATTGGTCCGAACTAAGTGCGACCTTATCGCCAGCCGCTCGTGGTGACGCGAGGAAGACCTCGACGCCATCCACTGTTCCAGTCACACCTTTGCCCCCGATTGCCTTTGCGTCGTCGACCTGTGGCACCACGATTTTATCGGCACTCGCGCGGTCGAGAACTGCCTTGGCAAGCGGATGGCTTGAACCCATCTCAAGCGCCGCCGCCAGCTTCACCACCTCGGTTTCCGTAAGACCGAAGCTAATCACGTCAGTGACCTGCGGCTTGCCAAGCGTTAGCGTGCCGGTCTTATCGAGCGCCACGGCAGTGATTTTTCCGATGTTCTCAAGTACCGCGCCGCCCTTGAGCAACAAGCCGCGGCGTGCGCCAGCCGAAAGGGACGCTGCTATGGCAGCGGGTGTCGAAATGACCAGGGCACACGGGCAGCCAATCAGCAGGATAGCGAGACCCTTGTAAATCCATTCGCTCCAGACGCCGCCGAGCAGCAAAGGCGGCACCACAGCGGTTAACGCTCCGACCACGACAACTCCAGGCGTGTAGTAGCGGGAGAAGCGGTCGATGAAACGTTCGGTCGGCGCCTTCGACTCCTGGGCCTCTTCCACCAGTTTCACGACTCGAGCGATCGTGTTGTCGGCGGCAGTCGCCGTAACTCGAATCCGTAAGGCCGCATCTCCGTTGACGGTACCCGCAAAAACTACGTCGTCTACGCCTTTACGCGCAGGCACGCTCTCGCCGGTGACGGGTGCTTCATCAATGGCGCTCTCACCGGAAAGAATGGTGCCATCTGCCGGTATCCGTTCCCCCGGACGCACGCGAACAACTGCGCCCACCTCTAGTCTCTCCGCTGGAACCTCGCGCGTCTCGCCGTTCTCTTCCAACAGCGCGCTCTTCGGAACCAAATTGGTCAGCGACTGAATGCTGGCGCGCGCCTTGCCGGCGGCGACACCCTCCAGCAGCTCACCGACCAGAAATAGGAATACGACGGTGGCCGCTTCCTCGCTCGCGCCTATAATTACTGCGCCCACCGCGGCGATTGTCATCAGCATTTCGATCGAGAACGGAGTTCCCGAGAGTGCTGCCATTCCCGCCCGTCGCGCGATCGGCAGAAGACCAACCAACATGGCGGCCGCGAAGATCCATGCCTTGAATCCCGGCAGCAGAAACTCACCGATGCCCCATGCTACGCCCAGTGTCAGCCCGCAGATGATCGCTAAGCGGCCCTTCTTGGATTTCCACCACGGACCAGTTGTTGGACCGTGGTCATGTCCATGCAGGCTCGAGGTGATTTCGCCCCGATCTGGGCCACGACCCGAATGCCCGGCGTGATCGTGGTCAGCGTGATCATGCGCTTCATGGTCATGGTCCGCGTGATCATCATGGTCGTGATCAGCGCCTGATCGTGCATGTTCATGATTGCTTTGATGGTCAGCCGGGAGCGCATCCGCGGCCCCTGGAGTCACCATTGGGGTGGCTTTGTAACCGAGCCCCCCGACTTTTCTCTCGATTTCGTTTGTCAGCGTCGCATCGCGACGGTGCCGTACCGTCATGGTGGCAGCCGAGACTGAGACGTTGACGTCCTCGACGCCTGGTAGCCGCCGGACCGCTGTGTCGATCTTCGAAGCGCACGAGGCGCAATCCATGCCGTCGACTCGGTAGCGGCTCTGGTGTGTTCTCTCTGCCATTTACGAATCCCTCGGTGAACCGAGCTTTGTCCTGCATCCTCTAGCGACTAGAGGAGCAAACGGATTCTGCGACCCGTTCTCACCAAGGACTAGGTTCTTCACGCAGCGGATGTGACGCGCTTCTCCCTGACGAACCTTGAATTTTCTGCTCCAAGCGTTATCCTCTAGTGACTAGAGGAATGGCCAAGGATCAGGACGATGAGTCACGATGTATCGATCGGCGAGGCCGCCCGCCTTAGTGGCGTAAAGATCCCGACGATCCGCTACTATGAGCAGATTGGCCTGTTGCCACCCCTCCCACGTACCGAAGGAAATCGACGGAGCTATGATCAGAGGGACCTTCGTCGGCTGGCATTCGTGCGGCACGCACGGGAGTTGGGCTTTGAGATCGCTTCCATTCGCACTCTGCTCGCACTCCAGGATGACGCCGATCAACCCTGCGGCACGGCAGACGCCATCGCCCAGGCAAGGCTTATTGAAGTTGAACAACGGATCGCCAGCTTGTCAGCGCTGAAGGCTGAACTCGAAACGATGATCGAAAGCTGCCGCCACGGGAAAATCGCTGCCTGTCGCGTCATTGAGGTGCTCGCCGACCACGGCCAATGCATGCATCCGCGCCATTAAGGCGTCAGCCGATCAGCTCTTCCACGACGAGCAATGCCAGGAAGCCAGCGAAGAACATCGCTGTAATCCACGGACGATCCGGCGTCTCGTGCGCCTCGACCAGAAGCTCCTCTACCACGAGGTATAGAAGCGCGATCAAGCCGAACGCGAAGAACCCAGTGACTACCCGGCCCGGCAAGATCGCAACAGGGGTGGCCAGCACCGCACCGATCGGCAGAAGGAGAACAAGGGCGGCGGTTACGCCCACGACGCGTATACGCGATTGCGTAGTCTCGCTCAGTTCTTGCGCGACCGTAAGACCAAGAAACAGGACTTCGAGTGTGAGCGCGATCGTAAGCAGAACACCGACTTTAGCCCCTGCCGCAAAGCCGATCCCCAATACGATACCATCGATTAGGACGTCGACACCAACAGCCGTTAGCAAACCAGCAGGACCTTTGAAGCGCGTTTCCAAGGCTTTCACTAAGAGCATCGCTGCGACGCCTACGGCACCACCGATGATCGTGGCCGTGGGAGACTGGCCATGCATGACATCTGGAAGGATCTCACCCGCTGCTGCCGCAAAAA
>JAKALI010000212.1 GCA_021813195.1 Pseudomonadota bacterium | reverse complement strand
TGTTTTGTATGCGGGATCTGCTCGGCGTTTCCTACGGAGAAGCTTATGTTCTCGCGTGCGTAATAGCTTCTGGCGTGTTCGATTGCTTCTTCGGAGAGGTCGATGCTTGTAATATTGGCAGCGCCGAGATCCGATAGAAGTGCCGATCCATAACCAACGCCACAACCTATGTCGAGTACACTGCGTCCGGCTGCGATTTGTGCTGCAAACCGATACCGAGCAGAATGTTCCATATACATCTTTTGCGCGAAATTGGGTTCGCAGTTCTTTGCCTCGGGGACGATCCGCTCACCTGTGAATTTCAGCATGCATAGGTCTTTCAATGGTCAGAGGTTAGAGTAGTTCTGCGACAGGTCGGACACGTACAATATTCACGCGGCGCGAGGCGGCGAATAATCTCATGTCCTTCAGCGCCCATAATCGATACGTGCTACTGTGCCGTGTTGTTGGCGCCAAGTGTGCGCGCGAGGTTGCGTTGCACATTCGGGCAGTTCGGTCAAGGTTGCTCTCCCCCGGAGATTAGCCCTGCCCCCATTCCTTGATGCGCGTGCGAGGGTCTCTGCGTTCGTATGGGTTGGTTCGCCTGGTGTGCATGTTTCCGCCGCCTGTCTGCAGTTGAACTTGGTCGCAAAGTGCCTCGCGAAGCGGAATTCGGTCGCGGGCCCGAGGTGTCGGGCCGCTGCCCGAGGCCAAGCTGCCATGATCGTCCGGGCGCACCAGGCGTGCCTTCCGGGTCACAACTGCCCATGTTCATGGGGTGTGGCATTCCCCAAACTCGTCCCGCGGGCGGGCGAGATGGCTGGTTTTGGGGGCTGTCCTTCTCGGTCGCGCCGACGCCTGACCTCTTGGCAGAAGGTGCCATTCGCTCCCGATGCTTGATTGCGCCTTGGTTGTGCAAGATGAGCCGCGACACCCCAATTGTTAGGCAGTGTCTTCGCGGGAAGGGGGCGATTGATGGCGGGGACCCGCCGGCCTCCGTCGATCTGAAGAAGACGCATTGCATTCTTGGTGGATCGCCACTATCACCCGGTCGACATCAGACAGGACACCTTTGATGGCGGCAATTGTGACTGGTGGCGCGGGTTTCGTGGCCGCAAATCTTATTCCGAAGCTTTTGGATCGTGGCGATCATGTATTGGCGCTTGATAGCTGCACGCGGGGCAGCTTCGACTACCTTGGCGCGTATGCGGGGCGCCAGGAATTTCGGGCAGAGGTCGTAGATCTTACGGATCTCGAAGCTTTTCGAGTTGCGGTGTCCCGCCATGAGGAATTGGGCCCATTCGATTGCGTTTGGCACCTGGCTGCGAATTCTGATATTCCTGCTGGCGTATCCGATCCGAACGTGGATTTGCGCGATACCTTCATGACCACGTTCAATACTCTTCGCGTCATCAAGGACCTTGGGATTCGCCGAATTAACTTCGCGTCCTCTTCCGCGATTTACGGCGACCAAGGAGCTAGGGTTCTGACTGAAGATATTGGTCCATTGCTGCCGATATCCAATTACGGCGCGATGAAACTTGCCTCTGAGGCGGCAATATCGGCGGCTTCCGAGCAGTTTCTGGATCATGCACTGATCTTTCGGTTCCCGAACGTTGTTGGCGCGCCTGCGACGCATGGGGTGATCTTGGATTTCGTGAAGCGCTTGCGTGCCGATCCGTCGCAGCTGACGGTGCTCGGAAATGGAACGCAACAGAAGAGCTATCTGCATGTGTCTGACTTGGTCGGAGCGATGATGTTCTTGGATGATCAGAGTCGCGAAAAAATCGGGCTCTACAATATTGGGCCGGCCGACGAGGGCGTGACCGTTCGGCAGATTGCGGAGGAAACGGTGGCCCAAGTGGCAGCCGGGGCAAAGATCTATTTTGGCTCCGAAGCGCGCGGCTGGGTCGGCGACGTGCCCCGGTTCTTCTATTCGATCGGCAAGATCACGGCTCTTGGCTGGCGTCCCCAACTGACATCATTGGAGGCCATTCGGCGTGCGATTTCGGAAATCGCAGCCGAGGTTCCCGCGCGATGAAGCAAGCCGTCGTCCTCGCCGGCGGCAAAGGTACTAGGCTTCGGAGTGTGACCGGAGGCAAGCCGAAGCCGCTGGCGCCGATGGGCGAGACGACGCTCCTGGGGCATCATCTCGCCGCACTCGAGCGACATGGCTTCGTCGAGGCCCTGGTGCTGGTGGACTACGAGGCCGAGCAAATCCGGCGTTGGGTAAGTGATAATTGGCACGGCGTACTCCAAGTGTCCTTTCTCGAGGACGGCACGCCGCGCGGGACAGCCGGGGCCGTTCTGGCCGCATATGATCGGTTGCAGCCCGAGTTCCTCGTCACCTATGCCGACACCTTGTTTGAAGTCCAGTTGCAACGCTTCGTCGCTGCGCATCAGGCACATAAGGGCTGTGCGGCGACGCTGTTCGTTCACCCGAACGACCATCCGCATGACTCTGATCTAATCGAACTCGATGATGCCAATCGGGTTCTCGCTTTCCATCCCTATCCGCATCCATCCGACAGTTGGCTGCCGAACATGGTCAATGCCGCACTCTACTGCGTTCGGCGGGAGAGTCTGCGGGGCGTTGCGGAAGACATGCGGCAGGGTGTTGTTGATTTTGGCAAGCACCTGTTCCCGGCCATGCTGAAAAGGGGGCTGGCGCTCTACGGCTATGCCTCTTCAGAATACATCAAAGATGCCGGCACGCCGGAACGCTGGGAGAAGGTGCAGCGCGATCTGGCGTCGGGTTGGGTACGGGGCGCTTCGCTGGAAAACTTGCAGCGTGCTGTCCTTACCGACAGGGACGGGACGCTGAACAAAGACCCTGGCCATATCGCTCGTGCTGAAGACCTGGAACTTTTCCCGGGCATTGGTGCCGCCATGCGGCGGCTCAATGATGCGCACTGGCTCAATGTTGTGGTGACCAACCAACCGGTGCTGGCGCGCGGGGAAGCGACTTTCGAGGGAATGCGCCGCATTCATGCCCGACTGGATACGGAAATTGCGGCTGACCGTGCATGGGTGGATGGTCTGTTTCTTTGCCCGCATCATCCCCACGGTGGTTACCCAGGTGAAGTGCCAGAACTCAAGATAAACTGCGATTGCCGCAAGCCTGCCGCCGGGTTGATTCAGCAGGCCCGCGATCGCTTCAACCTCGACCTGAAAGAGTGCTGGATGGTTGGGGACAGCACCGCCGATATCGGCTCTGCGCGGGCGGCAGGGGTGTCGATGGTCCTTGTGCGTACAGGGGTGGCGGGTCTCGACGACAAGTACCCTTACGAGGCAAGCTTCACTGTCACCGACTATCCGGCTGCGGTTGAGTTCATTCTCGATACTTATCCCGCTCTGGCGGCAACTTTGGCGCCATTGACGGAAGACCTCGCTGGCGGGGGCATGGATGTCCTCGTCGGCGGCTGTGCGCGGTCAGGAAAGTCGACTGCGGCCGGTGTCATCGAGCGAGAACTTCGTCGGCGCGGTGTTGCGTGCCAAGTCATTCAGTTGGACCGGTTTCTCCGTTCCGAGGCTGATCGGGGCGCGGGATTGGCTGGGCGGTATGACATTGACGGGATTGCACGATGCATGGTCGCAGTTGCGAAGCGGAGCGAAGGCGACGTTTCGATTACGCTGCCGTTCTATTCGCGCAGGCTTCGGGCGCAGCTCGATCTGGGGCTGGAGATGACAGTACCACGTGGCGCCGTCGTGATCTGGGAGGGCGTCATCGCAGGACTCCTGCGGGACACCGCTCCGTGGGCGCAGTGTTACCTCTACATGGATGCCGATGAGAACGCGCGCCGCGAGCGGTTCCACGCCTATGACCAGAGCCGTGGCTTGTCGGAAGAAAGAAGCGCGAAGAATTGGGCCGAACGGGATGAGGACGAGCATCCCGCAATCCGTGCCACGCGCGCATTGGCGACACATGTCCGGTGTTTTGACGCGATTTTTGACAGCGAGCTACTCGGAGCAGAATGAGCAATGATTATCAGTCGGGCGCCCCTTCGCATTAGTTTCGTCGGCGGCGGCAGTGATATTCCCGCGTTCTATCGAAAGCATGGCGGGGCAGTTCTCAGCACTGCAATTGAGAAATATGTCTTCGTTACGCTCAACAAGAAATTCGACAACGGAATCCGGGTGGCATACTCACGCACTGAGGAAGTCGCCCTAGTCAATGAGATCGAGCACAACCTCGTGCGGGCCGCGATGAATATGGTGCACCCTGGTGGCGGGGTGGAAATCACGACCATCGCTGATATTCCGTCACGTGGAACCGGACTTGGCTCCTCGTCCACCTTCAGCGTTGCGCTTCTGCATGCTCTTCACGCGTTCAATGGCCGCTACGTCAGCCAGCATCGCCTTGCCGAAGAGGCATGTCGTGTAGAAATCGACATTTGCGGAGAGCCTATCGGAAAACAGGATCAGTACGCTGCAGCATATGGCGGGTTCAATCTGATCGAATTCCACGAGGACGATACGGTCGATGTGACACCGGTAATCTGTAAGCGATCCACAATTGCGACGCTCCAGAGTCACATGATTCTCCTTTACACCGGGATTACCCGCAGTGCATCGCAACTTCTCAAACAGCAGAGCGCGGATGTCGATGCGGATCGCAATAAGACCGGTATGCTAAAGCGCATGGTCGAATTGACGCGGGACATGAGGGACGAACTGCAATCGGATTCCCTCGCCAATTTCGGTGAAATTCTGCACGAGAACTGGGAGCTGAAGAAGGGACTGACTGCTGGCATCTCGACTTCGGATATTGATGATAGCTACGAACTGGCCCGCAAACATGGCGCGATTGGAGGCAAGATCCTAGGCGCCGGCGCCGGCGGCTTCCTGTTGCTGTTCGCGCCACCAGAGCGACACGACGCAATCTGTCATGCTTTGCGCCAGCTTCGTCCCATCGAATTCAAGTTGGCCCGTCACGGCAGCCAAATCATCTTCAGCAACATCGACTGACACAACCGCCGGAGTCCGACATGCAAACCGCTTCCAACCTCCAAACTACGCTGAAGGGTGTATCGGGGGCCTACCTAGACCGCCTTGCAATCGTCCTCGCGGCGATGGACCGTGAAGAGCTTGACCGCGGTGTGGGGCTGATTCATGACGCTTGGCAGCGCGGCGCCCAGATCGTTACGCTTGGTAACGGTGGCAGTGCCATGACCGCTCTACATTTCGTCACTGACTGGGGCAAGATGGTGCACCTGTCGACAGGGCGCCGCCTGTCTGCGCGGTCTCTTGTCGACAACATGGGGCTGATCAGCGCTTACGCGAATGACATCTCCTTCGCAGATGTCTTCGTCGAGCAACTGAAGAACGTGCTCAATCCGGGCGATCTAGTGGTATCCGTTTCGGGCAGCGGAAACTCCGAAAACGTAATCCGCGCAGTCGACTACGCCAATTCCGTCGATGCGGTTACCCTGGGCCTTTGCGGCTTTGGGGGCGGGCGCCTTCGGGAAAAGGCTCAACACAGCGTTTGGGTTCGTTCAAACGATATGCAGCTATGTGAAGATGCCCATGCAATATTTGGGCACATTGTCATGCAGTCTCTCTGCAGCCTCGGCTAGGCCGACGAGAGGGGCAGGTTGTATCGACCCAGCGGAATCTGCACAGGTTATGCCGCTAAGGCGAATGCCTCAGATGGCGTTTTCATGTCCAGCGCCTGATGCGGGCGGTGATGGTTTTAGAAGCTGATCCAGTCGCCGATGGCGCGCGTGGCGTACTGTATGCTGTCGAAACGCTGCCGGTGGATGCACTGCTCCTGACCTGCCACTGAATCTTCATCCAGTCGGAACCAGAGCCCGTTTGGTTGATACGCCTTCCGGTGCAGGTGGAGCAACCGACATCCGCGCGGAGCTTTCAGATCGCGCAGCGCGGCTGTCGGTTGCGGTGAACAGGCGCTCGGCGAACGCCTTGGGCGTATCGTAGCCAAACGCCGAGTGGGGGCGTGCCTCGTTGAAGTCGGCGGCCCAGGCCCGGATCACGGCCCGCGCGTGGGCCATGTTGCGGAACATCGTCTCGTTGAGAAGCTCGTCGCGCATGCGCCCGTTGAA
Source organism: Pseudomonadota bacterium (assembly GCA_021813195.1). The sequence goes on along the minus strand of JAKALI010000212.1, from coordinate 968 downwards.
GCTCTCGACGAAGCCGTTCTGCATCGGCTTGCCCGGCGCGATGTAATGCCATCCGATGCCGCGCTCGGCGGCAAAGGTTAAGGTCGCGTTACTGGTGAGTTCGGTGCCGTTGTCGCTGACGATCATCTCCGGCCCGCCACGCCGCTCGATCAGGTCGCTCAGTTCCCGGGCAACACGACGCCCCGAAATCGAGGTGTCCGGGATCGCCGCAAGGCATTCCCGGGTCACGTCGTCCACGATATTGAGGATGCGGAACCGACGCCCGCAGGCGAGCTGGTCATGCCCATTCGACGGGAAAACAGTCCCCCGGACTGTTTTCTGATCCGTCTCATTCCAGCGACCAGCGCGCATTCGGGCGGGCTTCGACCAGGATCGGGGCTCGCGTTCCAACAGCCTTGCGCCGGGCGCGTCGCTTGCGCACTGCCAGCCCCTCTTCGCGGTAGAGGCGATAGATCCGGTTGATCCCCGAGAGCTCGCCGTCGCGACGCAGCAGCACGAACAGACGCCGGTAGCCGAACCGGCGCCGCAGGTTCGCCAGATCGCGCAACTTGGCCCGCAGCTCGGTATCCGCGGGACGACAGGTGCGGTAGCGGATCATCTTGCGATCCGCCCCGACAAGACGACAGGCCCGCCGTTCCGACAGGCCCAGTTCGGCCTGCAGATGCGCAACGGCAGCACGCTTCACGGCGGGCCCTACCATTTTTTTGAGAGCAGTTCCTTCATCGCCGCCGCGTCGAGCATCTGCTCGGCCAACAACTTCTTCAGTCTGGCGTTCTCATCCTCGAGCGCCTTCAGCCGCTTGGCGTCCGATACCGTCATCCCGCCGAACTTCGCCTTCCAGGCGTAGAAGGTGCCTTCCGACATGCCGTGCTTGCGGCACAGGTCCGCACACTTCGCACCAGCCTCATGCTCGGCCAGGATACCGATTATCTGCTCTTCGCTGTATCTCGATCGCTTCATTGTCCGTC
>JAKALI010000211.1 GCA_021813195.1 Pseudomonadota bacterium | reverse complement strand
CCAGCCCCCGCCAGGTCGGACTGGCGGGATAACGCCTCGTTGGCACGGTAGTCGCCCCGCCCCATTACGTACGGAAACGCGGAATTAAGCTGACAGGACCGCAAGGGCCACTAGCGGCTTAACTCTACTCTGAACCACGATCACCACTCGCCTCGAGGCAGTCGCCTTCGCGCGTCAGTCCATTTCGGTCCCGTCCGAGGGTACGCGAGTGTCCACCGTCATGTCGCGCTGGGGCCGACGCTCCACCCTCGTCGATTTTCCAGATCCCTTGCCACTTCCTGGTGGACGATGCGCAGGGTTGAACGAGGGAATGCGGGCGGTACTCGGCCGACCCTCCCGAAGGCTTTTGCACGGTTACAGTAGCGTGGCGGACTCAGGTTCCCTAGGTGTACTATTGTACTCTCGTTGACTTCCGGCTCCCCAAAATGGACCCAGGACGGCGATAATTAAGGCGCCCGTCATGACGAATCCCCTGCCGGGGCCTCTGACATCCAGTACCCTTGGTACAGATAGAATGGTCATCTACTGACTGCCGGCACTGTTACACCGTAGTCGCCGCTTGTCTTCTAACTACTTGAGTGGCGCGATGTTGGCGCGCAAGTGAGTTACCTGCGAATTTATTCACTACATTGACATAGGTTACGAGTACTGGTACGGTGACCAGGACGTGCCGAAAAGTCATCAGGCATTTTCGAGATCAGAAGTACGGCACGTCGAGGAGAAACAGAATTGCTTGTAAACAGCCCACACCACCGTTCGTGGAAAACCATCGCGAAGTTTCTCGCGATTGGTCCTTTAGCTCTTGCGACGCTGCCGGCGGTTGCTCAGACCGGTCCCACGGTCTGGGTGGTCCCAAGCCTTACCCGCGTGGGACAAACGGATGCACCTGGCACAACGACAGAGGGTCAGTTAGAAGCTGCCAAGGGCGAGTATGAGTCCTTCCAGATCATCGTCAAAGCGCCCTCAGGCGGTCTGAGTAATGTCAATGTCACGATGTCCGACCTCACTGGGCCGGGTGGCGCGATCATTCCGAAGAGCAGCTACAGCCTATTTCGCGAGTATTACGTGAACGTCAGCGTCAATAGTCCGGCTTGGTCTGGCTCCTCCAACATGCCCGGGCCGACTGGGTGGTATCCGGACGGCCTAATTCCGTTTATCGATCCCGCCACAGGGCTTCCTCCGTCGGGTGGGAGTATTCCCGCAGCGCCGTTCAATGTGAGCGGAGGTCAGAACCAGCCCGTGTGGGTGGATCTGCAGATTCCACGAGGCGCTACGGCCGGCCAATACAGCGGCACATATACCGTGACTTCGGCTCAAGGGAACTTCACAGGAACCGTTGCCGTAACGGTGTGGAACTTTACCCTTCCGGTGAACCCGTCGCTTCATTCGTCGTTCCAGTATTGGAGTGCAGGCTCTCTCGGGGCCAATGAAGAGTTACTTCGCAACCGCATCGAGCCACTCTCCGTACCCGCGTCCACAGAAACCACGCTGATGCCTTATGGGCTCCACGACGACAATCTGGGCTATTGGAGCGGAGCGAACATCGGTAATTGCACGATGTCATCGGCGCCGTCGGTGAGCCAAATTCAATCTACGGCATCCGCACAAGCCAGCGGCATCGGTCTGTACGATTACTCGGCGGATGAAGTTGGCTCTTGCACCAATCTCTACACGACCATCCAGCAGTGGGGTTACAACCTGCATCAGGCAGGTGTGAATCAACTGATCACAATCGCCCCGGTTACAGCCTTGTTCAGCGACGGCTCTGGGACGGGACGGTCAGCAGTCGACATTTGGGTCGTCTTACCGGACATGTATGATGGCGATGTTCCGAACATCCAGACCGCATTGGCTAAGGGCGACCAGGTCTGGTCGTACAATACGCTGGTGCAAGACTCTTATTCTCCCAAGTGGGAGATTGACTTTGCGCCAATCAACTTCCGGATTCAACCCGGATTTATTAATCAGAGTCTGGGACTAAACGGCCTGCTCTATTGGAGAATCGATCTGTGGAGCAGCGACCCTTGGAACAACGTGTACGCTTATGGGAACTACCCCGGTGAAGGACAACTCGTCTATCCGGGTTCGACCGTCGGCGTGCAGGGCGTGGCTCCGTCAATGCGACTGAAATGGCTTCGTGACGGTGCCGACGACTACGACTACGTCCAGCTTATGAAAGCCGCCGGCCAAGGCTCCACTGCGATGCAGATTGCCAACAGCGTCGGCCTGAACTGGAGCACATGGACCCGGGATCCGAACGCGGTCTATTCGGCGCGCCATCAGTTGGGGGTTGCACTCGACTCGCTCAACGGCGGATCTTCCAGCTCAGCGCCGCCGCCGCCGCTGCCGACCGCCCCGACGAATCCGGCGCCGGCCAATGCCGCGTCGGGTGTATCAACCTCGACGAACCTGACTTGGACCGGAGACACCTATACGACGTCTTATGATGTCCATCTGGGAACGTCTCCCACCCCGCCGCTTGTCTCCTCCGTCACGACCCCGTCGTACACGCCGGCCTCGTTGGCAGCGGGAACCACGTACTATTGGCAAGTGGTAGCCAAGAACTCGAGCGGATCAACCAGCTCTCCGATCTGGAGCTTCACCACTCAGGTGGGTGCGCCCTCCGCCCCGACCAACTTGGTCCCGGCCAACGGCGCGACTGGCGTTTCACTCACGCCAACGCTGAGCTGGACGGGCGCAACGTACGCAACGTCGTACTCTGTCTACTTCGGGACGACATCCAATCCGCCGCTGGTAGGAACAACAACTTCGACCAGCTACTCTCCTGGCACACTGACGGCTGGGACTACGTATTATTGGCAAGTCGCCGCAAACGACGCAACGGGAAGCACGCTATCCGGCGTTCAAAGCTTCGTGACGGCATCGTCTACGACGGTGTCCGGTTCCGGGGCAGTTGTCCCGTCGTCCGGGTCGGGGATGAACCAGACGTTCCAGTTTACATTCAGCGATCCGAATGGACGTTTCGACATCGCCGGAGGGACGGTGATCATCAGTTCGCCGCTCCAGTGGGCCAACTCGTGCTGGATATACTACGCATGCACGTCGAATCAGATCTACCTGGCCAGTGACGACAAGTCCACCTGGTCTTCGGCCACGCCAGGTTCGGCGACGGTCCTGCAGAACAGCCAGTGTGCGATCGACGTCAGTGGCGTGTCGGTCTCGGGTCACTGGAAGAGCATCACGGTTGCGGTCCCGCTGTACTTCAAGTCGTCATACGCCGGATTGAAGACCATCTTCATGGCGACGAATAGCAAGACAAGCGGACAGCCGACGCCGAGTGCACAAGGCACCTGGTATATTCCCTAAGTTTAGGGTTAGTGACGACAAATGGGCAGGCGGACGAACTCCGCCTGCCCATTTTCTCTTACAGGCCAAAGATTTTGTCCGGCATAGCCGCCGGTCTATGAGTGTATTGGACTCATCGGAACCACGACGTGGGCGCCCTGATACTCCGGCACCAATGCGAGAAGGTGCGAAACAAGCGCTGTCTCATCGCGCTCTCTCAGGTGAACGCGCAAGTCATCCAGCCAGCATCCGAGCTGCGCCGGCCGCGGCCGTGCGGAACGAAACCGTTTTACCTTCTCATGCTGCGTCGGTAGAATGTCCTCACCGTCGAGTCGCAGTTCTTCGTAAAGTTTCTCGCCAGGCCGCAAGCCCGTTACCCGCACTTCAATATCCTCGCCGGGAACAAGGCCAGCAAGACGAATCATGTTTTGCGCCAGTTCCATGATCCGGACTGGTTCGCCCATATCTAGGACGAACACTTCGGAATCCTCGCCCATGGTAGAAGCCTGAAGCACCAGTTCGACCGCTTCAGAAACACTCATAAAGTAGCGCCGCATCTCCGGGTGCGTGACTGTCACGGGGCCGCCGTGAGCAATCTGCCGTTGAAAGACGGGGATGACACTTCCGGCACTTCCCAGGACGTTCCCGAAGCGGACAGATACGAACGCACCGTTCTTCGATCCTCCGTCCAAGGGCAGCCCGGAAACGATAAGTTCAGAGATGCGCTTGGTCACGCCCATGATGCTGGTTGGATTCACGGCTTTGTCCGAGGAGATCAGCACAAACTGCTTCACGCCGCTCCAGTGGGCTGTACTGGCGACGTTGTAAGTTCCCAGGATGTTGTTTTCGACGGCCTCAACGATGTGTTCCTCCATCAGCGGAACGTGCTTATAGGCGGCAGCATGAAAAACCGCGGTAATTGGATGTCGAGCGAAGACCTCCTCGACGCGGGAGAGGCGGGCAATGTCGCCAAGTTCAGTGACGAGGTTTAAGTCCGGATATTTCTGGCGCAGGTCGAGGGCCAACATGAACATTTCGCTTTCCGCCTGGTCGAGTATCACGAGGCGTGCTGGACGGAAGCGCGCTACCTGGCGGCATAGTTCCGAGCCGATGGAGCCACAACCGCCAGTGACCAAAACCGTTTGTCCTGTCAGCCGCTCCGCGATGCGGTCCTCCTCAATACGGACCGGGTCCCGCCCGAGAAGGTCGTTGGCTGTGACGTTTCTGATTTGAGGAACCACCTTCCCACTCAGCAATTCAGACAAGCCTGGCACGGTTCTCGAAGGGATTCCGGCTGCGCGGCAGTATTCCACGACGGTTCGACGCTGGCGCGGGGTGGCGGACGGCATGGCGATCACGATCTCGGAAATGGGCCGGCCCGCTCGCGCAAGGCCGTCGGCTAGACGAGCCGCGTCCCGTCCCCCGCCAAGCACGGGGATTCCCTGCACACATTCACCCTGTTTTGCAGCGTCGTCGTCGAGGAATCCTGCGACTCTTGTGGCCAGTTTCGGACTCATTCGAAATTCTCTGGCCAACGCGAGACCAGTTTCTCCGGCGCCGTAAATCAGAATGTCCCGGGCTGAGCGCTTGACGGCGCCGGCCCAGGCTTCCCGCAATAGCCGGACACTCAACACGGCTCCGGCAGTCCCCAAGAGGCAAAGTACGCCGTCGATAACGAAAATTGACCGAGGGAAGGCTGGGCCCACGACAGCGCTCGTGACGACGCAGGCGATGGTAGAACCGGTGAAGTTGGCGAGCACGATACGCATAAGATCAGACAGGGCAACCTGCCGCCATCGCATGGTGTGTAGCCGGAAGAGCCAGAACGCCGCGGCTTTGACGGGAAGGAATACCGCGAGTCCCCAAAAGAACGGCCGCGACGCCGCGGCAGGGACAAAGAATTCGAACCGGAGCAGGAACGCACCGGCGTAAGCCAGTGCCGCTACCACGAAGAGTGGCAGCAACAGCCACAATCTTCTCTTCTGAATTTCGATCATGTGTTACATCTCCTCTGAGAGAAACAGAAACGGAATCGTATTAAGGCGCTAGCAAGCAAGGCGCGCGGCGTCTCTGAAGTGGGTTCGAAGCTTGTGCTTATTGAAGGTTCAGTTCAGGGCATCCGCCGTCGCGGTGCGGACCACCGGTTCCAGCAGGCTCATACGTGGAACGACGTGTCCCGCCGTTCCCCATCGCATCGCGCAAGGCGCTCCTCTTCCCGCTACTAATCCGGAAGCGGACTGAACGGAAAGGAGCCTCATTCGTCCTCACTCGCCCTGTTGCGTCTTCAGGGAAGCGGTGACGTTCATCAAATGCTTGATAGTCCAGTGTTCTCGATACAGCCATCGGCTGCGGATCGATTGGACGCAGTTCTACAAGTCCGCACACTCGAAATGAGGGCTTCCGCGACATGATCTATATCGCCAAACCCGAGCGAAGCATAATTGGGCACGGTAAGCAGGCGTTTCGCGACCGATTCCGACACCGGGCATCCATCCTGATAGCCGTGACGCCGGCAATGGGCAACAATATTGAAGTAAATCTTTGACGTGTCGACGCGCTTTCGCCACATGGCTGCGGCGACGTTGTCACGCTCCCGCGGATTGCTCAGCAACACCGGGAAGATGTGATAGTTATACCGCGCCCCTGGACGCTCGTAAGGCAAAACCACTTCGGGAAGATGCGAAAGACATCCTAGAAGACGCAGACTGTTGGCCCGCTGCCTGCTGACTCTTTCTGGAAACCGAAGCGCCTGCCGCCGGGCGATCGCCGCGTGCGCGGCATGAATTCGCTCATCGTCGAGAGGCGGTTCCAGAAGGGCGTATTGCTCCGCCCAGCGTCGCAGAGGTCTTCCAAAGACCGGGTACAGCGGGCGGGTGAACACGGCCGCTTTCGCGCTAAGCATGACTATGTTTTTGAACCCTTCAGTACGCGAGGGCTGCCGAAGCGGCGTAATGAGCCGCTCAAATGCTCTCGCCAGCGATGAGTCTCTGATGACAGCAAGTCCCCCGCCGCCTGCCGGCCAGTACTTCGTCGATCCAAAGCTGTAGAAACTGGCGCACCCGGTTTCACCGGCAAGACGTCCATTCAACGAACTAAGCGGTGCATGCGCCGTGTCTTCGATGATCGGCACGTCCCCGGCTGCAGTAAGGAGCGCCGGCAAGTCCGCCATTTGCCCAAAAAGATGCACAATGACCACCGCCGAAAATTGGCCGCGGGCCGCCTCCAGGCGCTCCGGATCCATCGTCAAATACCGTTCCTCAACGTCGATGAATACCGGCCGGTAACCGGCTGCGGCAATTGCGGAGATGACGGAAAGATCGGTGAAAAGCGGTACCGCGACCCCGGCGCCGGGTTTCAGTCCAAGGGCGTTCAGCAGAAGGCGAAGGGCCTGACGTCCGCTTTTTGTCCAAAACCTCTCTCCGTTGCCTAGGAATCCGAACGTATCCGGAGGGGGTGGCTGCGACAGGAACGCCTTGCAAGCCGACATCAAGTCCCCCGCGTTGCAGGGCAGCGCGAAACGGGGAATGGCACGAAACAGGGATGTCGTCATTGCCATTGTGTTGCTCCAGGACAAGGTCGCCGCGAAATTCGTGCGGCTTCGAGTACGGTTTCAATGGTCTCCAGCGTCTGCATTCCCGGCCGAAGACGACGCAGCAGGCGGACGGCGCTTCGGGCGCCGGCATTATTGATGATCTTGTTCAGG
>JAKALI010000210.1 GCA_021813195.1 Pseudomonadota bacterium | reverse complement strand
TTCGGCGATCTGCTGCTCGAAAATCTGCGCCTTTTCCGCGAACACCCCGATGTGCTTGCACACTATCACAGCCGCTTCCGGTTCATCTTGGTCGATGAGTACCAGGATACCAACGTGGCCCAGTACTTGTGGCTGCGGCTCATCGCGCAAGGCGTACCGAACGTCTGCTGCGTGGGCGATGATGACCAATCGATCTATGGCTGGCGCGGTGCTGAAGTCGACAACATCCTGCGCTTCGAGCAAGATTTTCCCGGCGCGACCGTCATTCGGCTCGAACGCAACTATCGTTCGACAGGCCACATCCTCGCTGCGGCCTCTGGCCTCATCGCGCGAAACAAGGGACGCTTGGGCAAAACCCTTTTCACCGACGGGGCCGAGGGTCAACGCGTCAGCGTCGGTGGCCTATGGGACGACGAGGAGGAAGCCCGCACGATCGCCAGCGAAATCGAAGCCTTGCAGAAATGCGGCGAACGGCTGAATTCGATCGCCGTCCTCGTGCGGGCGTCCTCGCAAATGCGCGCCATTGAAGACCGCTTCATCACGCTCGCGCTGCCGTATCGGGTTATCGGCGGTCCGCGCTTTTATGAACGCCAGGAGATCAAAGACGCCATCGCCTATCTCGAAGTGACGGCAAACCCCTCCAATGATCTCAAACTGGAACGCATCATCAACGTGCCTAAGCGCGGTCTCGGCGATACATCGATCAAGCGCGTGCACGAGCTGGCCCGCGCCCGCAGCCTATCCCTCTTTGATGCCGCACGAGAGATCGCCGCCACGGAGGAACTCGCACCCAAGGCCCGCAAGGCGCTTGGCGATCTCGTTCACGCCTTTGAGCGTTGGCGCGCTCAGATCGGCGTTCTGAAACACACCGAGCTTGCCGAACTGATCCTGGACGAAACCGGCTATACGGCGATGTGGCAGGCCGACAAGAGCCCGCAGGCGCAAAGCCGCCTCGACAACCTTAAAGAGCTCATCCGCTTCATGCACGAGTTCGATAGCCTGGCAGGGTTCCTGGAGCACGTGGCGCTAGTCATGGATGCCGAACAGGGTGAGGACGGCGATCGGGTCTCGCTCATGACACTTCACGCCGCAAAGGGGCTCGAGTTCGATACCGTCTTCCTGCCAGGTTGGGAGGAGGGACTGTTTCCGCATCAACGCGCCCTTGACGAACAGGGCAACGCCGGTCTCGAGGAAGAACGCCGGCTGGCATATGTCGGCATCACACGGGCGCGACGCCGTGCCCACATTACGTTCGCTCAGAACCGCCGCCTGCGGGGGCTCTATCAGGCGGCAGCACCCTCCCGTTTCATCGATGAACTTCCAGAGGCTCATGTCGACGTCACAGCCGCTCGCAGTCCATTCGGCGGCGCCTATGCGGATCTCGGCACGCTCTATGGCCAAGGCGCCGTGCGTAGCCGCTTCGACGATCCGGCAGCGCATTTCCGTTCACCTTACACCACGCCGGGCTGGCAGCGTGCGCGCTCCCAGGCTGAGTCCGCCCAACGATCTGCCTCCCCGCCAACGATCATCGAGGGACAACTCGTCGCCGCCTCCACAAGCGAGGGTGCTGGCTTCAAGGCCGGCGAGCGCGTGATGCACCAAAAATTCGGCGAGGGACGCATCGCCGATGTCGACGGCAATAAGCTCACGATCGAATTCAAGACCGCGGGTCGCAAACGGGTCGTCGACAGTTTCGTTAGGCGAATATGAGGGGGCGGCAGCTGTGCCGCCAACCCTGCCCGCAGCGCGCGACGACGGATAAATTCCCAGCCACGTGACCGGACGCGACGCGACCCAAGCCACCGCGTGCTTCACCTCCGCACGCGCCTTCATCCTTTTGCAACGCCTTCTTCTTCGCGCAGCAACGGCTGCTTGAGACCTGTTTGATAGAATTTGCGGCAAATTTTCTTCATTGGGATGGGAGCACGAGATGTCCTACAATTTGAATGGCCTCAGGGTCGTCAATGGAACGACCGCAGGCGAAACCATCAGCGGCACGGGGGCCGACGAAGCCATTTATGGCCATGGAGGGACCGACACCCTCTTCGGCGGGCTTGGCCGGGATATCCTGTTTGGCGGAGCCGGCAACGTCACCTTCCTGTTTTCCGCGGACGCGACGTGGGCCTCAGGAAGCCTCAGCGTCAAGGGCGACCCCAGCGGACCTGGGCTGCCGCGTTCGTTTGCACTCGCAGGTTATGGGCGTAGCTACGACGTGTGCGTCGGCACCGGATCCGGCAACACCCTGCAAATGGGCAATGGCAAAAGGGCCCTCATTCTCGACGATGCGATCAGCCCCGGCATCGGCTCCATCCGCCTCGTCGAAATCCAGACCATCGTCGGTGGCAACGGCGGGCAGATCATCGACCTGACATCGGCACGTGTCGCGTACGGCAGTGTCACCATTATCGGCGGCACCGGTGACGACATCCTGCTCGGCAATGCTGGCCACGACACCATCCGCGGCAACAACGGCAACGACTTCATTTGGGGCGGATCCGGCGACGATACGCTGGAAGGTGCCAATGGCAACGACGAAATCGTCGGCGGCCGCGGCAACGATATCCTGCGCGGCGGCAATGGGGACGACAAGCTGATCGGCGAGGAGGGCGACGACGTCCTCTATGGCGAGAACGGGCGCGATCTCCTGAATGGTGGGGCGGGCAACGACACGCTCTACGGTGGCGCCGACAACGACGGGATCTACGGTGGCGGTGGCAATGATCGCATCTTCGGCGACGCAGGCGACGATGTCCTCTTTGGTGATGGAGGCAACGACATCATCGACGGGGGAACCGGCGTGGACCGCATGACCGGCGGCGGCGGCGATGATACCTACTACGTCGACCATGCAGGTGACACCGTTATTGAACTGGCGGACGGCGGCACCGATCACGTGTATGCGACCGTCTCGTATCAGCTTCCCGACCATGTCGAGTTTTTGACGCTTTTGGGGAGTGGAGCGTTCAGCGCCACGGGCAACGCTCTCAACAATACGCTCATCGGAAATGGCGGCGCCAACACGATCGACGGCGCGGCCGGTAACGATACGATCCGCGGCGGAGAAGGTGCCGACGCGATCCGCGGCGGCGACGGCAACGACAGCCTGTTCGGCGAGGACGGCAACGACGTCATCCACGGTGGAGCTGGCAACGACACGTTGAACGGCGGGGCCGGAACAGATCAGCTCTTCGGCGGCGCTGGCAACGATGGCTTGTTTGGCGGCGGCGGCAACGACAGCCTCTACGGAGAAGCTGGCAACGACATCATCTACGGCGATGGTGGCAACGACGTCATCTTCGGCGGCGCGGGCGATGATCTGATGTTCGGCGGTCAGACCAGAGGCGGGATCTCTCTAGGCAGCGACACGTTCGCTTGGGCACGCTCCGACATCGTCAATGCCAACGGCAATCGCGTCGGCTACGACACCATCAGCGATTTTATGACGGACGACCGCCTGGATTTCTCGCGGGTCTTCACATCCAGCGAAAAATCTCGACCAGTTAGCGATCTGATCCGCGTGAGCGATAGCGCCGCGGGCCTTGTCGTGACGCTCAATCTTGGCGCTTCCGCCGGCTGGGTTGATACCGTCGTCCTGAGCGGCATCAGCGGATGGACTCTCGACGATTTCACCTCCCAGTCGCTGTTCATTCTGTAAGGGCCGCGCGCTCAAGGGCGTGACGATCATCCCACGGTATCGTCACGCGTCGGCACGCGCTTTCTTCAGGTTTTGAGTAGAAGTCAGGCAAGCCGCTCAGCCATAATTCGACCACGGGCGCGCTGCATTGGCGTTGAGCTCGGGGCGTTCAGCAGTTGCGTTGAGGAGAGCGGATCATGGTGTTCCACCGCAAGACTGGGCCGATGCCCCCAGAGCCCCAAACGATGCCGGCACGGCGCGAGGATCGGCCCCAGCCGAGGATGGTCGCTCCGCCGCAAGGTACCACCTCGGGTGTGCTGGATCAATCTCTGATCGGCAGCGATCTCAATATCGAAGGTCACGGCATCGTCATCCGTTGCAAAGGAACGCTGCGGGTCAATGGTCAAATCCAGGCCGATGTGCACTCCCGTCAGCTCGAGGTCGGCAGCGATGCTATCGTCACGGGATCAATCACGGCCGAGAGTGTCGAGGTACGCGGGCGCGTCAATGGCGCAATTCTCTCGAATAAAGTCATTTTGCACGCGACTGCCGAAGTTGAAGGCGATATCGCCACACAGTATCTCTCGATCGAACAGGGTGCGAGCTTCGACGGGCGCTCGCGCCGCGTCCGCGACCCAGCTGAAATCGTGCCGCAACTGGAAACCACCAACCGCGCCCTCGAAAGCCCGGAAACGGTGCGTTCTCCGGTGAACATTGGTTCGCCTGCGACCGGATTTATTGCGTCCTCTGGGAGCGTCGCCGACGCCAACCCGTATATTCCAGCGGCCCGCGACTTCTACCCGGCCGGTTCGGAATCCTCCTGAACGCTCGATAGGCTTCGCAACGGGTGGTTCTCCTCACACGGTCGGACCACCCGCCACCATGAACCGCTCTTTCAACTTATGAACCAAGTCGTCGCGCAGCCGACGATACGCGTGGACTCGCGCCACGCGCGGCATTCCCACGTCAAGACTGGACGGATCGAACGTCGGCCAATACTCGACATCGCAAGCCATGACGCGCGTCATCTCAAGGGCATGATGATGCGCCTCGGGCGACAATGTTATAATTATGTCAAAGGTCCGCCGTCCCAGTCTTGAAAAATCGGCCGGCTCATGCAGGCTCATATCGATGCCGATCTCGTCCATAACGGCCGCCGCGAACGGATCGGGCCGAGCACACATCACACCGGCCGACGCGACTTCAAACCGCTGGCCCGCGAGCTGACGCAGGATCGCAGCCGCCATGGCACTCCGCACCGCATTGAACGTGCAGGCAAACAACACGCGGCGCGGCGCCTCCTGGGATGCGGCCACACGCGTCATCCCTTCCAATGCAGCGCGGAAATAAGCGTGAACAGCCGGCGCGCTGTATCGAAATCCATCGCAATTTTTCCAGCCAGCCGTTCCTGCAACAAACGACTGCCTTCGTCGTGAAGACCGCGACGGCCGACATCGATGGCTTGGATGCGCGATGGCTGGCCGGACCGAATGGCCTGATAATAGCTGTCGAGCACGAGAAAGTAGTCCTTGAGCAGCCGTTTCAAGGGCGCGAGCGGGACCGAATGTCCCGATAGCAGTTGCGTGCCGCCCTCATCGAAGATGTTGAGTGCCAGGCGGTCGTCGGCGAGCGCAATGTGGAGCCGATAGGGTCCCTCGTGGCCATCCACGGCGAACGAATTCCCATCTAAGATGTCGAAGATTGCGACTTCCCGCTCGTGCTCGATGTCGGAATTGCCATGCGCGATCGACGCCTCATCGATGTTGATTGCGATGATCCGGGCGCGATTTTTGATGTCGCTCTCAACGTCCGTCATGTCGGGCCCTGCCTCCGCCAGCGTCTGTCGTCGTCGTGCGCCCATCGACCTGCACGCGGATTTCGACCGAGCGTCGGTGCGCGTCCAATCCCTCCGCACGCGCCAGCGTCATGGCAGGCCCCGCGAGCGCAGCGAGCGCCGATTCGTCAAGTTTCAGTATCGATGTGCGCTTCATGAAATCCAACACCCCAAGACCCGAGGAGAACCGTGCACTGCGGGCGGTTGGCAACACATGGTTGGAGCCGGCCACATAGTCCCCGATCACTTCTGGCGTATAGGCGCCGATGAATATGGCGCCCGCGTTGCGGATGCGCGCGGCGAGAGCGTCCGCATTTGCGGTCGCGATTTCCAAATGCTCCGCCGCGATCCGATCGGCCAGAGCCGGTGCCTCGTCCATCGAACGCAGCACGATCAAGGCCCCGAACACATTCCAGCTCTCGCCTGCAATATTGCCGCGCGGGAGCGTCGCCAATTGCCGCGCTACCGCCTCCTCAACCCGGCGCCCAAAGTTAGGGTCGTCCGTCATCAAGATCGACTGCGCCGCTTTGTCATGCTCGGCTTGGGCGAGCAAATCGGCCGCAATCCATTCTGGATCGTTGGCCGCGTCCGCGATCACGAGAACCTCGGATGGACCTGCAATGCTGTCAATGCCAACAGTGCCGAACACCTGGCGTTTGGCTGCCGCAACGTATGCGTTACCGGGCCCGACGATTTTGACCACGGGTCGGATGGTTTGAGTTCCGTAGGCGAGTGCGGCCACGGCCTGCGCGCCCCCCACGCGGTAGATTTCGTGAATTCCGCAGGTCCGTGCGGCAGCGAGCACGAGCGGGTTGATCTCGCCGCGTGGAGCGGGGACCACCATCACGATGCGCGGCACGCCGGCCACGATCGCCGGCAGCGCGTTCATGAGAACGGAGCTCGGGTAAGCTGCAAGGCCACCGGGCACATACAGCCCGGCCGACTCCACGGCTGTCCAGCGGTCTCCCAATTCCACACCCAGGGGATCACGGTACGAGAGATCCTGTGGCAATTGTCGCGCATGGTGGGAGCGAATGCGCGAAGCGGCGAAGTCGAGCGCTTCGAGAGCTTCCTGCGAACATGCGTCGACCGCCGCTTCGATCTCTGCAGGCGTAACGGCGATCGAGGTTTTCTCCAGATCAACGTCGTCGAACCGCCGCGAGAGTGCAATCAGCGCTCGGTCCCCCCGCGCGCGCACATCGGCGATGATCTCTCGAACCGCCCGATCCACGTCTTCGGAAACCTCGCGCTTGGCGGCGAGCAACTCGACAAATTCGCTCTCGAAAGCGGGATCACTCGTCTTCAGCGTCTTGGGCATGAATCGGTCCAGTTTCTTGATGGGCAGGCGTGGATCCAGTGGTACTGGTTCAGCGCCGGGTCACGAGGATGCGCCGTCGCCATCCGGGTGGCGGGGTCGTCGGGGTGTGACCCACGCCGCATCCAGATCGCGCATTTCCGCCTCAATGCAGTCTACGCGAAGACGGATCGCGCCGCCGCCGGCGAAGTCCAACATGATGAAGCCCGCGGGTTCGTCGAGGGGCTCGAAGCGAAGAT
>JAKALI010000209.1 GCA_021813195.1 Pseudomonadota bacterium | reverse complement strand
ATGGACCGGCTTCGTCTACGTGGCGTTCGTCATCGACGCCTTCGCGCGGAAGATCGTCGGCTGGCGGGCGTCGCGAACGGCGCACGCGGGCTTCGTGCTTGATGCTCTCGAACAGGCCATTCACGATCGCCGTCCCGTCGGCGGCGGTCTCGTGCATCATAGCGATCGCGGCGTGCTGGGCAGACTCAATCTGTCGTCGCAACATTGGCACTTTGAACTGATAGCAGGAGTTCGTCGAGAGCTTCTGCAGGTGTGCGCCAGCCGAATGTTTTTCTGGGGCGCTCGTTGAGTGCTGCCGCAACGGCGGCCAGATCGGCGGGACCGTGAGCGCTGAGGTCGGTTCCCTTTGGGAAGTACTGGCGCAAGGGCCCGTGGCGCTCGTTCGAGGCCGTCGAGCTGGCGACCCTCGAATGGGTCGACTGGTTCAATAACCGCCGGCTCTTGGAGCCGATCGGCAACATCCCGCCGGCGGAAGCCGAAGCCGCCTACTACGCCAGCCTGGAGAACCTGAGGATCGGAGCACACGATCGTATACGACGCGGTGGGATGAGTTGCCCGTTGCCGGCTGACGCGACTAGCGCGTCGGCGCACGGTGCGTTCCGTCATCGCCAGCGGCTGGCAGCTATGCCTTTGGCCTGCTTGCGTACCTGAGCCCGGGCTCAGCTCCACTCCTTGTCTAGCCCCAATTTCAAAGCGTACATCATCTTAGCGTCACCGTTGCTAACAGGAAACGTGTTCAACACGGCGGTGGCGGTCTGCTGCCACGCCCGGAGCTCACGGCATCCAACCGGCGCATCTATGGTGAGCCGGAACTGCAACGTTTGAGCTTCATCCGCCATCCTCGAATGGCACCAGATGGATCCGGCGAGCCAACGGCTTGCGACCATTCCGGGGTTCTGTCCGATCACCGCCAGCGTCATTGCCGCGAGCGTTCCCGATGCGAGCCTGTTCCGCTCCGGCAGGCAGTTTGCAGTTTGGCTTGGGTTGACGCCGCGAGCCCGTTCGAGCGGCGGCAAGCAGCGAACGCTTGGCATCAGCCAGTCTTACTGTGTCACGAAAATCATGAGGTCGCCATGCCTCGCTGTCGCATGCAGCATGGACATCGCGGCAGGCGGTTGGCCAGCGCGACGGCGATCACGGTCGGAGTGGATATCGAGTTCGGCGTGTGACGCTCAGGGCGCAGGGGCGGCGCCGCGCGGGCGGTAGCCTTCGGCCTCGGCTGCGACTTTGCCCGCGAGCGCGCGGATGATCGGTGCTGAGGGGGAAGTCGGACTCCTCTCCGCGACGAGGAATCCGTAAGCAGCGATCGAGAGTGCCGCGTGATGATGGAATCCTCGCCACCCTCGACCCTCGTGGTGGTCGAGGCCAATCTCCTGCTTCAAGTCCTGGAAGTCGCGCTCGATGCGCCAGCGCAGTTTCGCCGTGTTGACCAGCGCCGCGATGGCCGTGTCGACCGGCGTCGTCGAGAGCCAGTACTTGAGCGGCTCGTCCTTGTCCTCCGGCCATTCGATCAGCAGCCATTCCTGCGGCCACGGTTCGGCGCGCCAGTAGTCGCGATGCGACTGGCGCACCCGCAGCGCGGCAAAACGCGAGACGAGGTCGCCTTTCGTGCCTTCGCGCCAGCGGACTCTCTTCCAGGCCTTGCGCGGAAGGCTGCGAGCGAGCGCGCTGACCTTAACCGGCCTTGCGGTCTCGTCACGGCGCAAGAGCTTTGTCTTCCGGCCGTTTCCCACCACGTCCTGGCCGGAAGCGGTTCGGTTCCCGGAGCCCACACCGCCGTCGAGCCCTGAATGCCGACGACGTAGTCGAGCTTCAAATCGGCGAGCCCGCTGCGGAAAGCGGTGTCGTTGCCGTAACCGGCATCCGCCAGCACAATGCTCGGCGGCACACAATCTTCGATCGCCTGCCGGATTTGATCGAGCGCGATCTGCGGCTTGGTTCGGAAGACGACATCCTCCGGCACGCCGGCCTTCTTGCGCCGCGCGATGTCACTGGCCCACAACTCAGGAAGATAGAGCCGCAACGCAATCGGCAGGCTGGCGTGATCGCTGGCGACCGACAGCGTCACCGCCACCTGACAATTGTCCTGCTTGCCGAGTTCGCCGCAGTATTGCCGCGCGACGAGAACCCGATCGGGTGCTTGCCCTTCTTCGGGATGCCGGTGTCGTCGATGATCCAGGCGCGGATCGGCGCCTGCTTTTCGATCTTCGGCAGAACGAATGTGCGCACGGCGGCGAGGAGTTCCACCTCGTCCCACGGCGCCTTCGCAACGAAATGATGCAACGATTGGTGCTTGACCCCGACCTCATCGGGCGCAATGCGCGCCGCCATCGGCTCGACGCTCTTCCGCGTGCCCGGCAGCAACAAGCCGGTGCAGCACGATGCCAGCGGCCGTGCCGATCCGCGTGGCCAATGACACCGCTCAGGTGCTCGATATACTCAGCAAAACGCGACGCCACGCAATTCGCGACCCGCCGATCCAGTCCGCCCTCCAGCGTTCGCAGTGCGAATCACCTGAATAGCCGAGTTCGGCCGTTTGTGACACAGTAAGATTAGCAGGGTGGCGCATATAGTCGTGCTGCGTCTTGTCGGTGAATTGGCGAACGGCCATGCCGGCCAGCATGCGGCGGCGCAGCTCGCTGGCGGGCTTCTCGAAACGAGGGTCGCTCATCGGGGCTCCTGTCTTGAGGTGAGGTTGGGAAGCCCTCGATCCTCAAGACGGGACGCCTGCCCTATTATCGCATGCTGATCAGTTGGTTAGTGCTGCCCGGTCACTCGCTCCGCCCCTGCACGCAGCGCCCTCCCGCGGCAGCGGGTTCGTTCCCTGGACTCCAATCAACGCCTAGTCCGTTAGTTTGAAGGACTCTACCACCTAGATGCAATCGCAGCGACGCCACAGTTTGCACGCTGGCAACTCGTGTTGCCACTGATTCTGAGCGCACTGGGATGGCCGGAGGCTCCAGCATCCTTACCTCCGCAACATGTCGGCAACGTCGGTTGTTAACCAAACGTTGGTCGCCATGCGCGCGCCAAAGGTCGAATGCGGCTCAGACCTTTGACGCGGACATTCTGGTGGTGCCGCCGTTTGGCCGCGGAGCTTACACTGCGGCAAAATGACGGATCAGCAAGCCCGTTGCCGTCGGGAGACCGTGTCATGCTCACTCTCTACGAACGGCATTTCGCCCAGGCATTGGATGACGTGCGGAAGGAGGGACGCTATCGCGTCTTCGTGGAGGTTCGCCGGTCGCGCGGCTCGTTTCCGGCGGCGCATCACGTTTGCACTAGTGGCGGGCGGCCAATTACCATCTGGTGCTCGAACGACTACCTCGGTATGGGGCAGCATCCAGCCGTGATAGCTGCCATGCACGATGCTATCGATGCCGTCGGCGCGGGGTCTGGAGGGACGCGCAACATCTCCGGGACGACGCAGTATCACGTGGATCTCGAGGCCGAGATTGCGGATCTGCATCACAAGCAGGCCGCCCTCCTTTTCACATCGGCGTTCGTCGCCAACGATACGACGCTCGCCACATTGCAAAGTCTGCTCGACGGCTGCGTGGTTCTTTCCGACGAGAAGAACCACGCCTCGATGATCGCCGGAATCCGCCATGGCGGCGGCGAGAAACGAATCTGGCGCAACGACGACCTCGACCATCTCGAATGGCACTTGCGGCAGCTCGACCGTTCCCGACCCAAAATCATCGCCTTCGAATCCGTATACTCGATGGAGGGCAATATAGCCGATATCGCTGGCACCTGCGATCTGGCGAAGAAATACAATGCCCTCACATACCTCGATGAGGTTCATGCGGTCGGCATGTACGGCGCACGCGGCGGCGGGATCAGCGAGCGAGACGGCGTGATGGACGCAGTCGACGTCGTCAACGGCACGCTCGCCAAGGGATTTGGCGTCATGGGCGGATACGTTGCCGGCTCGCGCAATCTGTGCGACGCGATCCGCTCGTACGGGGCTGGTTTCATTTTCACCACATCGCTGTCGCCGGCAATCGCTGCGGGCGCCTGCGCGAGCATCCGACATTTGAAATCGTCGAGCACGGAGCGCGAAGACCATCAGGAGCGCGCCCGCACCGTCAAGCGGCTGCTGTGCAATGCCGGTCTGCCGATCATCGAGAACGACAGCCATATCGTGCCCGTGCGCGTCGGCGACCCCGTACTGACGAAGCGGCTGACCGATTGGTTGGTCGAGGAGCGGGGCATCTACGTGCAGCCTATCAACTACCCGACGGTGCCGCGCGGCAAAGAAGGCCTTCGGCTTACGCCAACGCCACTGCACTCCGACCGAGACATCGCCCATCTCGTCGGCTCGCTGGTCGAGGTCTGGACGCAGTTCGGGCTGGCCTTCGAGAGAGGTGCGGACGATCGCTCGCGGCCGCGTTCACCTTCTTCTGTCGCGCGAACCGACAGCCTGATACGCGCATGACAGTGACAGCTCTCAAGATGCTGTTTGGCGATCGGGCCAAGCTTCTGGGGCTGGTCCTTGGGGTCGCATTCGCCACGTTGCTCGTCGCCCAGCAGACCAGCCTGTTTATTGGCCTGATGACCCGCTCCCAGAACGTCATAGCCGAGATCACGGCGGCAGACATCTGGGTCATGGACCCACTCACCGAGCACGTCGATCTCAACAGGCCGATACGCGATCTGGCGCTCCACAAGGTCCGCGGCGTTTCCGGTGTCGAGTGGGCCCAGCCGCTGCTCAAGGGCTCGACGGTAGTGAGAAGCGGGAGTGGTATTCTGCGCAATGCGCTGCTCATCGGGGTTGACGATGCGTCACTGACAGGTCTGCCGCAGCGGTTCGTGATGGGCTCCGCCGCAGACCTGCGCAGACCCGACGCCGTCGCGATCGACCGGGCAGGCTACTTGGCGCTCTGGCCAGGCGAGCCCCTCGAGACTGGCCGCGAGCTCGAGCTCAACGATCGGCGCGCGGTCGTAGTCGCCATTACCGATGCGCTGCCTGCCTTCTCCGCCCAGGCCATCATTCACACCCGGTATAGTCAGGGACTTGGATACTTCCCGTTCTCCCGCAATCATCTTTCGTATGTCCTGGCGCGTGCCGCGCCTGGTCACGCCCCGCACGCCGTGGCCGGCGAAATCGCCCGTCAGACCGGGCTCAAGGCGCTCGCCGCCGAGTCGTTCAGCCGCCAGACGGTTGATTACTACCTGCACAAAACCGGCATTCCTGCGAACTTCGCCACGACAATAACGCTCGGGCTCATCGTCGCAGCGGCGATCGTGGGACTGGTCTTCCATGCCTTCG
The DNA here is from genome assembly GCA_021813195.1 of Pseudomonadota bacterium. The sequence goes on along the minus strand of JAKALI010000209.1, from coordinate 1,803 downwards.
TCACCGACAGCCTCAAGCAGTTTGCCGCCCTCAAGGTCGTCGGCGCCGACGACCGCACGATCGCCCTGATGGTGCTCTCCCAGGTGGGCATCGCCGGCGCCATCGGCTACGCGTTTGGCATCGGTCTCGCCGCTCTCTTCTTCGAGCTCGCCTGCGGACCAGCGTCGGCGCTGAGGGGCATGATCCTGCCTTGGTGGGTCGCCATCGGCACCGGCGCGATCCTGGCCGCGATCATCCTTCTCGCAACCTCTCTCAGCCTGCATCGCGTCGTCGCCGCCGACCCGGCGGCGGTCCTGAGGAGCTGAGTATGGACCAGCCAGATGCCACCCCGGCCGCCGTCCGCTGCAGAGGCCTGACCAAGTCGTTCGATGGCGGCCGGCAGAGGCCCGTGCTCGATGGCATCGACGTCGATATTCCGGCGGGTGAAGTCACCTACATCGTCGGTGCGTCCGGTTGCGGAAAGACGACGCTCGTCTCGACGATCGCCGGCATTCTGCGACCGGACAGCGGCGAAATCGATGTGCTCGGGACGAAGGTGCACGCCTTGAATGGCAGCCAGGCCGCGAGGTTCCGGGCAATGCGGATCGGGATGGTCCTGCAGCAGTTCCATCTGCTGCCAGCGCTCGATGTGGTTGAGAACGCCATGATTCCGCTGATCGTTGCTGGTTGGAGGCGGCAGGATGCTCGTGAGAAGGCCGCGACCGTTATCGATGAGCTCGGGCTCGGCAGTAAGCTCGGGAGCTATCCCGGCGAGTTGTCCGTCGGCGAGCAGCAGCGCGTAGCCGCCGCTCGCGCCTTGGCCCACGATCCGCCACTTCTGATCTGTGACGAGCCGACGGCGGCGCTCGACGCAAAGACCGGAGACACGCTGATGGCGATGCTGAGGCGAACGGCGTTGAGCAAGGATCGCGCGATCATCATCGTCACTCACGATCCGCGGATCTTCACCTATGCCGACAACATGATCACGATGGACGACGGCCGGATTGCTGCAACGGGGCCGCATCGACCGAGGGAGGCGGCGTAATGGCAAAGCATTCGGCGATTTTCGGAGCGGGCCTGTCACTTGCCGCAGTGGCGGTGCTGGCGCTCGCGGGCATCTCCATCGCGCGCGGCCATCGTGACGCACGACATGCCGCTGAGCCGAGCACCAAGACCAGGGTGGTGCTGGCGCCGGTCGAGGACAAGAGATCGGCCGGTTTCATCGGAGCCTCGGGCATCGCTGAGCCTTCGAGCGGCAACATCGTCGTCGGTACAGATTCCCACGGCACGATCGCGCAGATTCTCGTCGAGGCGGGTGATGTCGTCGAGCGCGGCTCTCCCCTGTTCACCCTTGAAACGAGCGTAGAGGAGGCGACGGTTGCCGAACGCCGGCGCGACCTCGAAACAGCCGAGGCGAAGCTTAAGTCCATGCGCGCCCGCGCTCCGATCCAGAAGGCGGAGGTCGACATGGCTCGCTGGGAGCTGGCCGCCGCAACCGCCGAAAGAGATGCCGCCAGAAACCTGTGGGAGATGGCCGATCGCTTGAAGGGGGTCATGAGCGGCCGAGAGCGCATCGAGCGCGAAAACGCCTTTCGTTCTGCGAGCGCTCGAGTCGAGAGGGCAGTTGCCGGCATTCACCGTGCCGAGGCGAACCTCTCGCAGCACTTGGAAGTCAATGGTCAGGGTGGTGAGTTGATAGCGGTCGAGAAGGCCCATGTGGAGCAGGCTCGCGCGGCTTTGGAACTCGCTCAATCGAGGCTGCAATTGCGGACTGTGAGGTCGCCAATCGCCGGGACTGTGCTGCAGTTGAACGTGCGGCTT
>JAKALI010000208.1 GCA_021813195.1 Pseudomonadota bacterium | reverse complement strand
TTCATCTTAACGCGCTCGAATCTCTCGTGATTCGGGGGGATCGCGGTACGCCGTCCACAGAGTATCAATGGCACGAGCACAACCTGAGCGTGCAAACCTGCCAGATTGCCGCCCGGACTGTGGGTTTTTTGACACGCATCACGAGTTGCTCGAACGCGCGCGAGCAAGCCAACTGGGAACGCCGCTAAACGATCAAGTTGCCGTTCAACCTCATCGCATCGAGATCGAGTCCGCTAACACCTTGCAGGATGACAAGATCCTGGAAGCTGCTGCCGCCTCCGTTGTGATCGATCTCCACCCGCGTGTTTCCACCGCTGGGCGAGAGACGAACGAAATCGGTCAAGATCGACGTCACGGGCTCAAACCCCGTCAACAGGGCCCGAATATCCAAAGCGTCGCCGCCAGTGCCGGCGGTGAAGTCCGTGATCGTATCGACCCCCGTGCCCAATTCCCCGCCGCGCCATCCAAAGACGTCCGCGCCGGCCCCACCGGTGAGCGTGTCTGCACCGGCGCCGCCGACCAAATAGTCGTCGCCCGGACCACCGGCGAGTGTGTCGTTGCCAGCGCCGCCGAACAGAAGCTGTGTGCCGGCGCCACCGGTCAACGTGTCATTGCCAGGTGTGCCCACAATCACCTGGGGTACGACGAGCTGGAAGCTGTCCAGAACTGGGGTCGCGAGGGTGCTCGCGCCGTCGATCGTCACCGCAGATAGGTTAATAACATAAGTTCCCGCTGTCGCCGTTTCGCCGGCCCGCGCGATGATGGCATTCGCCTCGTCTTGCGTACCCAAAAACTGCCACTGGCCCGGCCCGAGATTCGTGACGCTACCGCCGGCGCCCGCGACCATCTCTATCCCAGTCGGCACATTCGAAAACGTGATACGGATCTGTTCTGGCGGATTTTCGCCGGCGGCGACCCCTGTGTTGTCGGCCATACGCACGTTGAGATCGAGCGAAACCTGGCCAGCACCTGCAATCGATACGTTGCGGGCGAGGATCTCGACGGCGTCAGCCACCGGCGCCACGACGACATCGAAATTGACGTTGGTCTGGGCCTCGCTGCCGTTCGCGAGTTCGAGCGCAATCGCCGTCAAGGTCAGCGTCAGCGTCCCTGAGTAGTGCAGCGGTGGTGTAAAATTCAACGAGCCGAGGGCCGCGACTGGGATGGTCCAGCTGCCATCACCATTGTTGGTGGGCTGCTGCGGCGATGTCGCTGTGAAACGTGATCCATCCGGCACACCCGAGATCTTGACCGACAGTACCTCAGCGCCGTTCGCCGTCACGGTATCGGCAAGCGCAGCGGTCAGCCCCGGGATCGCAATCGCCGTGTCTTCGGTTCCCGATACGGAGACCGGAGCCGTGACAATGGGCGCGTCGGCGACAGCTGTGACGCTGACCGTGAATGTCGACGTATCAAGCTGGATATTGTCTGCATCCGGTGTGGGATCGACGGTCTCGATCGCATAAGCGGCGACCCGCACCGTCACGGTGCCATGCCAATTCGGAGCAGGCTGCATCTGCAGCGCGGGCACGTGCGACGTTGGCACGCGATAATAGCCCACGACGCTCGTGCCATCGATCGTCGCATCGGGATCGCCCCCGCCGACGATCGGATACCCACCCAGCAGCGTCGCGCCATGCGAGAGCTGCACATACGTGAAGGCCCCGATGTCCTCGCTCCCATCGATGTCGCGCTCGGCCAACGAGATATTGAGGTTCACGGGCAGATCTTCGAAGCCGGCGTCGGGTGCCGCGCTAATCGCGACCCCGTCTGCCACCGGATCCACCCAAACATCAACGGGCGTTGCACCCGTGGAGGCCTTCATCAAGAAGGAATTGGTGGCGACCGCCTCGATCGTGATTGTCATCGTGCCCGAATAATCGGGCGGCGGGATGATTTGCACGGCGCCCGAATTCACCGCAGCCGCGCTCGCCACCCATCGGCCCGTCTCCGGATTGAAGCGCGCACCGGTCACTTGCGTCCCCGGCGGCAGGTCAGAGATCATCACGGCGACCGACGGGTTTGTGAGATCACCCGGTGCCGGCTGGGCGTGTACGTTGAGCGTGATCGAGCCGTCCTCGTTGCCGTTGTTGGCACCGATCGTGACGACGGGCGGAAGCGGCGGCGTACCCCCGCCCCCGGGTGCCGACGTCACCACGACATTGAAATTCGTGCTGTTGGACGCCGTGTCGCCGTCGTTCTCAACCGCAATCGTTGTAAGTCGCAGGTTGGCTGTGCCGACGGAGCCACCCGGTGTCGTCACGTGCAGATTGACGAGGTCCACTGGTGTGAGAATCCACGTGCCATCGCCATTATCGAGACCGACGATGTTGCCCGCCCCATCTGTAAAGCCGAGCGCCGGCGCGGTCCCTGGATTGAGGAGGGTCACGACATAATAGATATCTTCCGACAACACGCGTCCAAGCGCGATATCGGTATCGGTTGAGTGACCGCCCAAGGACAGTGGCAAGAGCGTGCCCGAACTGCCCGATACCGAGCTTGCAAACACCGTCGGTGTATCCGCGGTGCCGATGAGATCGACGTGGAATGTACCCGTCTCCACCTTGTCAACGCTGATGGGACTTCCCCCGATGATGGCAGTGTCGCGTACGAGAGCCGAAACGGGGATTGAGAAGTCCTGGTTGCTGTCGAGGAACAGCTGGTGCGAGAGACGAATTCCCCCGATATTGCCGGCCAGAACCGTGATGGTCCCTGCTGCGGAATTGTAGGTGAATGTGCCCGACATGTAGGTGTTGACAAGCTTGTCGAGCCCACTTCCGACGCCCGGCAAAGCAGCCAGCCGCGCGGCGATGCCGGCATCGGCGATCAAATTCGAAAGATCGAAGGTATAGCTGACGACCTGTTCCGAGCCATCGTTGTCCACCAGCACATGATTGGCTGCGCTGGCGAGCGAAATCCCTGAGCCCCCTTCGAGATCGCCTTCGGTGCGTGTGGCGCCCATCCCCCAAGAAGCGAAGCCGTCGACCGTCGCCGCATTGATGACCGGGAAAACCTGGATTGTTACGGGCCACTGGGGCGACGAGGCCTGACTGCCATCCACCTCTTGGGTGACGGCGCGAACGGTGACCCCCGCGTAGGGATTTTCGCCCGAGAAGTTTGGCACTGGCGGAAGCTTGAGCGTGGGCATGGCCGACGCCGTAATGCTCCAGGTGCCGTTGCCGAGATATGTCACCCCGCCGCCGGGGTTGTCGGTCGTCGGGATGATCCCTTGCGGCAATCCACCGACCACGAACGACAAAGCTTCCGAACCGTCCGTATCGACAAGCAGGTTGTTGAGATCCCCACCGGCACTGGCGAGGATTGCGGCGCCCAGTTCGATCGCTTCGTCTTCATCAGCGACCACATTCACGGTGCGCGTTCCCGGCTGATCGGCGACCCCCACGACCGATACAATGATATTCGGGATTGGGAAATCACTCGTTGCTGTGCCGGAACTCGAGGTGTCCGTGACGCGCGCCACACCCTGGAGCACGATATCGCCCTGGTGCGCAGAAGAATAATGGAGCGGCGGCAGAACGCGCAGAGCGTTCACGTCAGCGGGATTGAGCACGTAGACGTTTTGGCCGAGCGTTACGTCGAAGGTCGGGACAATCTCCAGTCCGCCTGCGCCGAAAATGCGCGTCGATGCCGGAATGACGGCGGTCAGCAACACTTGATACGTCTCGGACCCATCTTTGTCCGCAAGCGTCACACTCATTGGAACAGGGATCGAGGTGTCTTCGAGGCCAACGGCATTACCCTTGACCGTCGGCGCATCTGGAACCGGCGTCACGACGATGTCGATATGGCTGATGACCGTCTCCGTCTTCGAGGTGCCATCAGTTCCGCCGAAGGCGCCAGGTGCCAATTCAATCCCGTCGGCCACCTCGGTTGAGATCGCCTCGACGCGCAGACCGTTCGTGCCTGTGAGCGAGCCCGACCAATGTGCGCGTGGCCGGAAGGCGATGCCGCCGCCATTGAGGAAGCTGTCGAGAAGGGCCTCTTGGGCTGCTGGCGTGGCCGCCGTTGCAGTCACCAGATAGACCCCGCCGCCTTGATGGGTGAGCGTGACACCCGCCGGCGGCGTGCCCACGATTGTGCCCACCGGGCCCTGGGCATCGGTCGGCACTGCGATGCGTACAGACAGCGATTCCGAGCCGTCCTGGTCGGCGCTACGGCCTGCATTGATGAACAGCGCCATCAGGCTGTCCTCGGCAACCGGCGCCGACGCAGCCGTCACGATCGAGGGCGTGTCGGCCACAGCCTGGATGCGGATGGTGTGATCGAAGCTCGTATTCAGCGTATGCGCGATGCCGTTGTTGACGTCGAGCGCGGTCGCCACCACACCGATCGTGGTGTTCTGATCGCTATGGATCGGGCCAACCTCCACGCGGAACAAAGCGAGCGTCGCGCGAATATCCGCTTCCGCTTGCGCGCGATCGGCTTGCGAGAGAAGAGCGACATCGGGCGCAGTGGTAATGATCGTCGACGTTATGGTGTAGGTGCGCGTTCCAGCGTTGAAGGCGATCTGAGCCGATCCAACGCCAGATTGCGTTCCGATCGGATTACCCGCGGTATCGGTGATGGTATGCGTGAGGGTCGCCGTGTCAGCCGGTATCACCAGCACCACCTGCGACAAGGTTTCGGTGGCGGTGTTATTGCCCGCACCGCTGCCGTTGTCTGTGACGCGCAAGCCCGTGGCTGTATTGGCGAGCTCTGCGCCGAAGGCGACAGGTCCAAGGTCCTCGATGCCGACGGACGCAACAGGCTGTGTAATGGGGTCCGCGATGGGCCGCACCGTAACGGGCAGAGTCTGGGTTGTCGTCACGGACGTGGTGCTGCCCGATGGCGAGGCGTCGATCACGACACCACGAATGACAAGATCGATGGTCCCGGAATAATTTATTGGCGGGCGAATTTGTAGCGACCCGAGCGCGCTTTCCGGAATGCGCAGCCAGCCGGGTGTGACGACGGTGCCGACGGGCGAACCACCACTTAAGATTTGCGTGCCAGTCGGATAGCTCGCCGTGCTGATCTCGATGTGGCGGGTTTCCGAACCATCGGCATCTGTTGGGGTCGATGTAACGCTGATTGCGCCGAGCGCAAACGTCGAGTCCTCGTTGCCGATGGGTGCCGAGGGCAAGGTGAGCGTGAACGGTTCTGCGACCGGATTAACCGGAATCGTGAAAGTCGCCGTCGTCGTGGCCGTCGGGATTGAAATCTCCGGACCGGCGATGCCGCCTCCCATACCCGGGAGCGCGCCGTTGTTGTCCTCCGACGGATTGCTTTCCACAGACGTGGCGACCACGGTGACACTGATATCTTCACCGTTATCGGCACCGGGCCGGATGTGGAGCGAATTGACGACGCTCTCAATGTCCGCGGTCGTTCCTCCGCTAATGGTCACGCGTCGGCCGGTGGCACCGAGATCGGCGATGACATACGTGACGCCGCCCACCGTGAATGTGCCCGTGGCCGTCGTATCGATGGTTGTCCCGCCAGGCGCGGTGAATTGCAGGATCGGCCGAGCGCCCGTTCCAACTGTGGACGCATCGATGCGCACGCTCTGGAACGTCTCCGAACCATCGGTGTCGTTGAGCGCGACGGTCACGGGATAGCCGACGAAGCTCGAATCCTCATTCACAGCGGGCTTGGTTGCGGCGCCGACAGACACAGTCGGTACGTCAGCGACGGCTTGCACGATGACATCATGCGTCATCGTGAACGGAGCCGAAGCCGTCGTGGATCCGTTCGTATCCGTCGCCGTCCCGTTGATCGTGACGGTGAAGTTGCGATCGTCGTCGTCCGCAAGTGTGATCGACAGTGATGACAGGACCGTGAGCACGTTGCTGGCGACGGCACCTGAGATCGTGACGGTGCCGGTTGCGATATTCACGCTTGTTGTAACCCCCGGCAGACTTGTCCCGAACGCCAGGGCCTGCGCATTGGTCGGGAATCCCGTCAACGTCATCGAGAGGCCTTGCGAACCGTCGGCATCGTTGAGGGTCATGCCGAGCCGCGTGCCGATCGGGATGATGAGATCGGGATCGGCAACGGCCGTGGAGTTGTTGTTTTCCTGGACCGTGGTCGAAGTGTTCGTCAGTGTGGGCAAATCGACGATGGGGTTGACGGTCACGTCGATATAGGTCGTGCGGACCTCGATTTTGGTGTCGAGATCACCGGTCGTGCCCGCGCCCGCGTCGTTGTTGGGCGCCAGCTCAACGCCATAACCATTTGCGGCTTCTGTGGAGATCGCATCAACACGGATGCCGCTCGTACCCGTCAAGACGCCCGACCATTCCGCGCGCGGGGTGAACGTAACCCCGCCATTCAAGAAGGAATCGAGCAACCCTTCCCGCACCGCTGGCGTGGCGCCCGTTGCCTGAATGAGATAAACGCCACCACCCAAATTCGTGAAGGTGACGCCCGCGGGAGGGGACGCCGCAAGCGTGCCAATCACGCCGGCTCCATCGGACGGCACTGTAATGCGCACCGACAAGGTTTCGGAATTGTCGTCGTCGGCGCTCCGGTCCGGCCGGATGACGAGCGCGATCGAGGTATCCTCGTTAAGCGTGATGGGATCCGAGCTGACACTTGGCGCATCGGCAACGGCCTGCACCACGACGCTATGCGTGAATGTCTGCATGATCACGCTAGCGTCATTATCCTCGGTCGTGATCGCGACACTGAGCGAGAAGTTGTCGTCAGAGTGGGCCGGTGCTTGGACGTTGAGCGTATCGAGGGCCGCGCGAATGGCCGTCTCGGTCGCTGCCGACTTCGGACCCGACCAAGTGACGGTTTCGCCACCCACCGCGAGGAATGTCTGCGGATTGCCACTCATGTCGGTATAGGTCACGGTGGAACCGATGGGAAAGCCCGAGATGGCAACACCCGTCACGTGCTCGGAGCCGGCGGCGTCGATTTTCGCGTAAGCGATATCCGCACCGATCGTTTTGGCGACGTCCTCGACCACAACGGACGAACCGCTCTTCGTGACGCCATCGGCAACAGCCGTCACCGCCACCGGCACCGCGAATGTGCGCGCCGTTTCCAGCTGCGCGATCTGACCGGCGCCGCTTTCGTTAGGAT
>JAKALI010000207.1 GCA_021813195.1 Pseudomonadota bacterium | reverse complement strand
CACTTTTCCGGATCATGCTCTAGCTGTTCAGATCCTTGCAGCGGCGCCATTCGGTCGGGCGGTCGCCTTTCTCACCCTGGCGCGAGAACGCCAGATACTCGCCGTGCAGGATGATGCTCACGCCCTCACCCGCGCCGGGGTCGCCGGATGGAATGACGTAATCGAAGGCGTGCCGGCTGTAATTGCCGGCGACCTGCTTGCCGCTCGGGGTCACGATGTTGTCGCCCCGGATCGACATGCGCTGGCCGTCGGCGCTGCACCAGTCGCCGTCGATGGCATCGGCCCTCGCCACGCCCGCCGGCAACGACGCAAACAGCATGAGCGCAAGCATCAACCGGCGAACGGACATCCTATCCTCCTACGCGGCAAGCCGCCCGCGGTTGTTCTCGGCCAGAATCGGGCGGATCAGCCGGCCGAAACGCTCGGCTTCCTCGTCGTGGAGATAGCCGGACAGGCAAAACGAGTGGCAGCCGGCGTCGATGAACTGCTGCAGGGTCGAGGCGCATTGCTCGGGATTGCCGACCACGGCGATGCCGGCGCCGGGACGCACCTTGGTGATGCCGGTCCAGAGATGAGGCATCAGGAGATCGCCGTGCTCGCGGGCAAGCTGCTGCACCCGCATGTTGGCTTCCGACTTGTTGTAGAGCGTCTGCATTTCCTGCTTCTGCCGCTCGGTGGCGTGGCGCACCAGTTGGTCGGCGGCCTCCCAGGCGTCGGCCTCGTTCTCGCGGCAGATCACCTGCAGCCGCATGCCGAAGCCGATATCGTTCTCGCGGCCATGGGCGCGCGCCATCTGCCGGATCTCGGCGATATTCGAAGCGATCCTTTCAGGCAGGTCGCCCCAGAACAAATGCACGTCGGAATGCTTGGCCGACAACTCCCAGGCCTGGCGCGAGCCGCCGCCGAGATAGAATTTCGGATGCGGCTTCTGCAGCGGCCGCGGCCGGATGAAGGCGCCGGAGATCTTGTGGAACTTGCCGTCGAAATGCACGGGACCGCGGGTCGACCACAGCGCCTTCAGGATGGAGACCTCTTCCTCCATCAGCGTATAGCGCTCTTCCTTGGCGTAGCGCACGCCTTCGGCCTCGACCTCGCTCTCGTTCTGCCCCGCGATCAGGTTGATGCAGATGCGCCCGCCCGACATCTGGTCGAAGGTTGCGACCATCTTGGCCATCAGCACCGGATTGATGTAGCCGGGTCGCGCCGCAATCAGCGGCCTGATCTTGCCCGAGCGCGCCGCCATGAAGGCGCCGGTAATCCAGGCCTCCCAGCACACCGAGCCGACCGGGATCAGGAGATATTCGAAGCCGGCTTTTTCGGCGGCCTGCATGACCCGCTCGCACAACTCCACCGAGCCCGGAACCTGAGCCTCCGGAAGGCCATAAGCCGTCGTGTCGCCGTGCGTGGGCAGATACCAGCCAAATTCCAGCGGACGCATCCCGTGTTTCTCCCTTTTTTTGGTGCGCGGGCTCAACCCCCGCGATTGTCTTTGCCGGGCAGTTTACAGGCTGCAACAGGCAGGACAACCGGCACGGCAACCGGTTGCCCGCATCCCGCCAATCGGCTAAATGAGGGGCCTTCGCACCCGTAGCTCAGCTGGATAGAGCGTTGCCCTCCGAAGGCAAATGCAAGCTCTTTCTGATGGTCGAGGGTGTCGTAAAAAACGAGTGAAACCAAGCGATTGGCGAAACTCGAAGGAAGCACGAAAATCGCATTCGAGGTCGCGGAAGCACCACGGAAGCAAACCGAAAGGAGGTTGTGGAGTACGAATGGCGATGATCGGCGAGGCTTTAGCCCGCGTCGTTTGAGCCATGTCGATTCTAGAATTCGCGATTGACCGTGGTCGATCTCGGACACTATCTGAATATCGATGCGCCCGTAGCTCAGCTGGATAGAGCGCCACCCTCCGAAGGTGGAGGCCACACGTTCGAATCGTGTCGGGCGCGCCAACTTAATATTAGGTTGATATCTTGCATATTTGCGGAGCGCCGTTGCAGAGCAATTCGCCGTATTGACCTCCAGATATTTCAGAGGTCATTCAAGTTGGCAGCGCCGCAGAGCGCGATGTTCAATTCTTGCAGGACGATTTCTTCCGGATAGCGGCTCCTCGTTGCCCTCCCGTGACCGAGTCCGGATCCATCCCGTCCCGTCGATTGCCGCTGCTAGTACATCAAACACCGCTGATGTCTTCATGCTACCAGACTGAGGCTTAGTCCGGGAGTCTTGGATCTGTCCCTGTCGGATGGCACGCACGGCGCTCGCTTGGTAATCTCTATAGCACTCGACGGGTGTACTCTCGTTCGGGAAGCGACCAGATCGGATGTCTCAAACGTCGATTGTCAGGGAAAATTCAGACAGGATTGTTAGAGAACAAACTGGGAATAATATAATGCACGTACTTGAGGCTACTCTTTGCTCATTTGCATTACGCCGCTGTATACGAGAACACGAACTGCATCGATCCTAGCGCGAACCACCCGCTGGAAGCGTTGTGCTCTTACGTTATTGAGCACAACGATATTTATTGCGTACTTTGCAATTAACTCGTCGCCCACATCAGCTTTGAGCGACGAGGATTGGGACTCGTGCGTGCATGCGGCCGAAATCGTACCCGATCGCTCGATCCGGGGATGCACAGCGGTTATCCAGGCAGGCGAGCGGATGATCACCCAGTTGGCGGCGGCTTATAACAATCGCGGTGTCGCGCTGCGGTCGAGTGGAGATATCGACCGTGCCATGGAGGATTACGATCGAGCACTTCGTTTGTCCCCCGACTACTATGTCGCGCTCAACAACCGAGGCGTTGCTTTAATGAGCAAGGGAGAGCTTGATCGCGCGATTTCTGATTTCGATCGCGCCGTACAACTGAGGACTGACTACCTCGGTGCCTATTATAATCGCGGGAAGGCACTCGGGCGTAAAGGACTCTTTGATCGTGCCATCGCGGATTATGATCTGGTCATCAAGGCTGATCCGAAGAATCCGACCTTCTTGTTCGAACGCGGAACGATGAAAGCGAACGCTGGAGATCAGAGCGGCGCGGATGCTGATTTCGAGCGCGCCGAATCGCTCAGGTCGAATGGTGCGCGGACGACGCGGCCACGATGAAACTCGCCCAACCTAGACGCCGTTGAACTTGTCAGGCTGATGGGAACCGCAACTCCGCGTGAAGGCCTCCATTTCTGCCATTGGATAGTTCGACAGAGCCGCCGTGCAGTGTGGCGAGATCGCGGACGATTGCGAGTCCGAGCCCGCTTCCCGGTTTGGCCTCGTCGAGCCGCTCGCCTGGGGCGAACGCGCGGTTTAGTGCATCAGCCGGGATGCCTGGCCCGTCATCAACGATCGTAATAAGGAGCTGCCCCGTCGGGGTATCGCGCGTAGCCTTGATCGAGACAACACCACGAGCCCACTTGCAGGCATTATCGACCAGGTTGGCGACCATCTCGTCAAGGTCGTTGGGATCGACGGCGGCAAGCAATTCCGTCTCGGCTGTATGGACGATCGTCAGCTCACGATGAGCATAGAGCCGCCGCATCGCCGCGGCTATTGATGCGAAGGCAGGTTCGACCTGCGTGATGACGCCAGGCAGGCCGGCGTTGGCTGCGGCACGGGCTCGGGCAAGCTGGAAATCAATCTGGCGCTGCATCCGCCCTGTTTGCTGAGTCAGGACCGCGGCGCCCTCGGTATCACCTCTCGCGAGCAGCCGGCGCGCTTCGTCCGTCAGCACGGCCAATGGTGTCTTCAGGCCATGCGCGAGATTGCCCGCCTGCGTGCGGGCGCGGCGAACCATCTGGGTATTGGCGTCGATCAGAGCGTTGAGATCATCGACCAGCGGCCGAACTTCGGACGGGAAGTCACCAGGCAGGGTTTCTGCTTTGCCCGCGCGAATGTCGCCCAGCGCGTCGCGCAGACGGCGCATGGGACGCAGACCAAACCAGGCCTGCAACGTGCCGGCCCCAATTAGGGCTATTGCCAGTGTGCCGAGTGACAGGGCCAGCGCCTGATTAAAATGTCTCAGTACATCATCGACGATCCGCTGGTCGGCGCCAATTTGAAGCACGTAACCGTTTTCAGCGGTCTGCCACGGTCGCTCATATGCGATCATCGGCTCACCAGCCGGGCCAGCTTCGACTGAGCGAGTAAGCTGCCGATCCGCCCCCCGCGCGGGTGGCGGAAAACGCCGTTGCGGTTCGAGGGAGGCTGATTGTAGGACGATGCCGTTGCGATCGCTCACCTGCCAGTAATAGCCAGTCCCGGGCTGCGCGAAGCGCGGATCACTGAGCCTTTGTGCCAGAGCGACATGTCCGTCGGCCGTGCGGGCCAACAGACCTTCGAGCTCGTCGAGATGACCGATCAGCTCGGCATTGACAAGCTCCGTGACGTGCGCCCGGAACAGCGCGGAAATCGAAACGCCAGCGACAGCGATACCTGTCACGGTCGTGAGAATAACGCCAACCAGCAGCCGGGCGCGCAGACTTCTGACCATCAGCCGAACCTGTAGCCCAGACCGCGCAGGGTCCTGATGGTATCGCGGCCGATTTTGCGTCGCAGCCGACCGACATAGACCTCGATCGTATTCGAGCTGCGTTCCTCATTCAGGCCGTAGAGATGGTCGAGCAACTCGGCTTGCGTCACGACGCGGCCGACGCGATGCAGGAAGAGGTGGAGCAGGCGAAATTCCTGTGCCGTCAATTCGATCGGCTGGCCCGCAACATTGGCGGTGCCGGCAACGGGGTCAAGCACGATATCTCCGTGGCGCAATTCGGAGGTGGCTTGGCCCGCGACGCGCCGCATCAGCGCGCGCAGGCGAGCTGCGACTTCGTCGACGTGAAACGGCTTCGCCACATAGTCATCAGCCCCTGCATTGAGACCTTCCACCTTCTCAGTCCAGCTGCTGCGCGCCGTCAGGATCAGGACCGGTGTGGCGGCCCCGGTACGTCGCAACCTCCGTAAGACCTCGATGCCTGACAGGCCGGGTAAACCGAGATCGAGAACGATCGCGTCGAATTCTTCTTGCAGCGCGAAGGAAAGGGCGTGCTCACCATCTTCCACATGCTCAACGACAAAGCCAAAGCTGGCCAACCCTTCCTTCAGGCGGGCGCCAATGTCCTGATCGTCTTCGACAAGAAGAATGCGAATGGTCATGTCTCCTGATTGCTGCAGTCCGATACTGGATCAACCTGCATTTACGCTGACAGCTTGTGTTCAGACTAGCGTGGCAATCAGGCGTCTAGAAGTCAGTGTTGAGACTCGTGCCAATGTTAAAATTGCTCCTGATAATCGTTCGCATATCAACAATTATCTTGGTGACCCCAGCCTTCGCTCAGCAGGCCGCCGTGCTGTCGATTGATGCACTTGCCAATTCCGTCGTGGCAAGTAACCCCGAACGACGCTTTTATTTCCAGCAGATCGGGCTTGCAGGTGTTGAGCGCGACGCGGCTGATCGCCTGCCGGACCCTGAAGCTGCATTCGAGTTAGGCGAACGCCGGATGGCCGACGGCCTGACAGGTGCACCGAAAGGCGCCGGGCCGACATATGGCTTGTCGATTATGCAGCCGCTCGACTTTGCCGGACGCGGGGCGCTCCGTCGCGCCATCGCCGAGCATCAGATCGCGCTGGCGCGGCTCGGTCTTGCGCAATTCGACGCAACGCTCGCAAGCCGGGCACGCTCTTTGGGATATGCCTTGTTCGCGGCCGAGCGGAAAGCCGCCGCGGCACGCGACGTTGCCGCGCGGATGCGCGAGCTTGCACGCGTTGTGGAGCAGCGGGATCCGGCGGGCATCGCCACCACGCTGGACACGGCCATTCTGGATGCGGGTGCCATCACGGCGGAGCGAAATGCCGCGATGGCTGATTCCGAGACCAGCACGATCGTCTACGAACTGAATCAACTTCGCGGCGCGCCGCTCAAAGCGCGGCTCCGCATTGCTCCGCCCGATATCACGCTGCCCGGCCTTCCGTCGGTCGAGCGCATGGCGCAACAAGCTGGCATCAACAATTTCGAGATTCAGTCGCTGCGCGCGCAATTGCAGCAGCAAGGGTTGCGCGTTGACCTCGCACAAGCAGCGCGTGTGCCGAACGTCTCAGTCGGTCCCTACTTCAATCGCGCGAAGTCAGACAGCCGCGAGACCAATTTCGGCATACGGCTGACGACGACGTTGCCGCTTTGGAATAGCCAGGCTGCTGGCCTCGCACAGGAGTTGAGCCGTCAATCCCAGGGCGATGCGGCCCTGCTCGCCGCCAACCGACGGATCGCGAGGCAGGTTTACGAACAGGCAGCCTACTACGAGGCGAAGCGTCGAGCCCTTGCGGGCTGGCCAGCCGGGGCCACCGAGAAATTTGCGGCCGCAGCTACCGCCGCCGCCGATAGTTATCGCCAGGGAGCGATCCCGATCGCAACTTACGTCGAGATGCAGCGCCAGTATCTGGACGCGCTGTCGGCTCTGCTCGACACGCGACGTGAGGCTATGGAAGCGATGCTTCAACTTCGGGCGCTCAATGGCGGCCGCAGCTTCGACGGCGTGTCCCGATGACGCGGCGGATTCTGGAATGGACAACCGGTCGACCAGCCACGGTGATGATCATCGGTTTGCTGATCGCTGGTCTTGGAATCTGGTCTTTCGTGAATCTGCAAATCGATGTCATTCCCGACATCACAGGCGTGCAGGTGCAGATCAACACGACTGTTCCTGCCCTGGCGCCAGAGGAAATCGAGCGTCTTGTGACGCTGCCCATCGAGCGCAGCATGGGTGGTCAGCCGGGCCTGCGGGAAATGCGATCGCTCACCAAGACCGGACTGTCACAGGTCACGCTCATCTATCAGGACGGCACGGACCAGCTTCGCGCACGCCAATTCGTCAACGAGCGGCTTTCCGCAGTGCGCGACATGCTGCCAGCCGGATCATCGCCGCGCCTCGCTCCGATCACCACCGGGCTTGGCGAAATCTGGTACTACACACTCGAATGGGCGCAACCGCCGTCCGATTTGGACGAGCGGCAACAACTGATGGAGTTGTTCGAGGCTCAGGAATATATCGTGCGCCCGATGCTGCGCGCGATCGAGGGGGTCGCCGACGTCAATTCCAACAGA
>JAKALI010000206.1:961-7105 GCA_021813195.1 Pseudomonadota bacterium | reverse complement strand
TAGACACCGGCAAGAGTCGATTCCGGCCCATGGAGCGTGGTCTCGAAGGCGATACCGGCGCGATGTTCGGCGAAGCCCGTCTGCAGCATGCCGATCAAACGCCGGTCAGCCGCACTGCCCCAACTGCGGATAACGCCAGGAACCCGCGCTACTCCGCCCGTGCCGCGCGCGAGGGTGGTTTCGCCGCCGCAGGGGAGGAACGCGGCGGCGAAACCCGTGCCAAGAAGCGTCCGCCGCGTCAATTCTGCGGACGCGCCCACGCGGTCAGGGCCTTGGCATCCCTGCCGATCTGGATCTGGGCATGGCAAATGAGCGGGCATCATATCCGAACCTAAAGATTTGCCGATATGGATAAGATTATGTTTCTCGGTGCTCCCGGCGTCAGTTGGCTGTCGGCGGTGTTGCCCGTGCTTTTTATGTAAGTCTTGTCGAAGATGTTCCCGAATTTGAGATTAATGGAGTAGCGGTCGGCCGTGTAATACAGGCCGAGGTCGGCCACCGTGTAGCCCGGGAGATCGAAGGGATTGCGGTTCTTCGAATTCGGAACGAAGCCTGCACGGTCGCCGGTGTAGTTCACGCCTAGCCCGATGCCGAAACCGTTTTGCCAATCGTAGCGCGTCCAGAGGCTAGCCGAATTCGCCGCTGTGTTGGCAAGGCGGCTTCCCACGGTCACCGGATCGTTGTCTGCGGTCACAATCGCATCGAGATAGGAATATCCCAGCAGAACCTGCCAGCCCGGGAGCGGTGTGATATCGGTTTCGAATTCCACGCCCCGGGACCGCGCCGCGCCGACCTGCTGGTCGCAGACACCGAGCGGGCAAGAATATGTGTTCAGGAGATTGGCTTCCTCGATCTGGAACAGCGACAGCGTCGCCGTCACTCGGCCATCGAGAAGACCCTGCGTCTTGGCGCCAACTTCGTATTGCTTCGCCGTGACTGGCTGGAAGGGGTTCAGGCCATTTTCGTCCTTTGCGCCCGGGTCTGCTGGCGTGTAGGATTCGGAATAGCTCGCATAAACCGTCCATCGCTTGGTCGGCTGATACATCAGACCGACGCTGGGGATAAACGTGGATGATGTTTTCTTGTTCTGCGACGGAATATTGGGCACACGCAACTCTTCGATCCCGTCGATCTGGTGAAACGCACGACCGGCAAAAGCCAGCTTCCAGTGCTCGCCGTAGCTTATCAGATCGGAGAAATAGACGGCTTCGACATTCGTCGTGAATTTCTTGTCGGTCAGCAGACTCGAATCCTGTGGCCGCAACGGATTTATGTCTGGCAATTGCGACACCGGCGGAACCAAATGATAGATCGGATTGTAGAGATCGATGTTGAAGCAGTAGGGGCCGGGGCACTTGCTGTTGACCCACTTCAACCGGTTCTGAATTTCGGTGGTTTCGCCGGCGTTCACGCCCACCAATAGCCGATGCTGGACAGGGCCGGTGCCAAAGAGCATCAAGAGGTTGCTGTCGATATAGCTTGTATGCCGCCCGGCGTCATATTCCCGGGCGCGCCGCGCCATGGTCCGGTTGTCGGACAGCACACCCCGGCTATCATACTCCGCCTGATCGCTGCTGTAATTGACATAGCGGTAGGACGTGTTGAATTGCCAGTTGTTGGCAAAGGTATGCATGAAAAACAGAGAGCCCGTTAGCCCCTTTTCGTGCTGATAGTCTTCCGGCTCCTGATAGCGCGTCGTAATCGGCGCGATCAGATTGATGTTGCGATCTGGAACGGCCAATCCGTTGTCGAAGCTGTCCCGTATATCCCGGTACTCGGCGATTCCGGTCAGCGAAGTACGGTCGTCGATGTTCCAAGTCAGGCTCGGTGCAATATACCGGTCGTGCTCGTAGGTATCCGTCCGGAAGCCGACGTCGTTACGATATTCGCCGACGACACGATAAAGAAACTGCTCGTCCGCATCGAGCGCGCCGGTTGAATCCAGATCAAGCGTGTAACCGTTGGTACCGAAGGCATCGAGGCTGTTCCCCGCATAGGTCTGGCCCTTCACGGTGACCGTCGTCTGCGCACTCGCCTGCGGCTTCTTCGAGATAAGATTTACGAACCCACCCGGTTCCATTTCGCCATAAAGGACGGACATCGGGCCTTGAACAACATCGATTCGATCGATTCCAACCGTTGGCGGAGATGCAAACAGGCTGGTCAAGCCGGGCATCCCGTCGACCATCACCGCATTGATGTTCTTGTTGCTGGACTTGAAGCCACGGATCGAGATGTCATAGCCGCCCTGCCCCGCCCTGGTGACACCCGTCATGTAATCGTAGAGTTGATCGACGGAGGTTGTGTCAAGCGAATTGACGAAGTCATTGCTGTAGCTTCGCGCAGTGAAGGGTGTGTCCAGGAGTGGGATGTTCATCTTCATCGCACTGGCCGAACCGGACTTGTAGAAATTTCCTGTCACGGTGACCTGCTCTATCGCGCCACCGGCCGGTGTGCTCTGAGCATTTGCAGATGCGATGAGAATCGTCGGCAGGGCTGCAATGGCAGCAATTCCGCATTTGACAAAATTCATTGTGTCCTCCCGCGCGAACCCGATGTGGTCCGCCTGTTGTGAATCTTTGATCGTGCGGCGGTTTGCACGTTTCGTCCCTACAGCATCCCATTCTCATTCGAGCTTGACGCGCTCTTCGGCGGCGATAACTGGCGTCAAGGGCAGGTAATGGTCTTGACCTACGAGTTGTTGACCCTGCCGGCTCAGCACAAAGCGGAGAAATTCTTTCAAAAGGGGATCAAGCGGTTTCCCCGGAACGCGGTTCACATAGATGTAAAGATAGCGTTGGAGCGGATAACGCCCGCTGGCAACGTCGTTCAGCGTGAACGTGCTCTGCACGCCGTTGTCCGAAAGACCGAGCGCCTTGACCTGATCGGTCATATAGGAGCCGTTGCCGAATGCGATACCGTACGGGTCGTTCGCAAGAGCCGTCATGATGGCACCGGCGCCCGCCGGCGTATTGCGGGTCAAGCCGGCGCCGGGGACATCATAGCTGGACTTGAACGGCGCATCGAGCATCACGAGCTTGCGAAAATAGGCTGTTACGTCGTCACGCCAGTAGAACCCGTAGAGATGGATCGGCTTGTCAGCCCATTGGCCGCTCAGTCCGAGCTGGCCCCAAGTCGCGATGGGCGCCGGGTATCCCCGCCGCCGTTCCGCGGAGAACACCGCATCGAGCTTTTTGAGTGAGATGGCGTTCAGCGGATTGTCTTTGCTGACATACACGCCAATTGCGGAAACGTGGCTCTTGAGGATATAGGCCGCAGCACAGACCTTAATGCGGAAGGGCTCATATCCATACGTATTCTCATATTCGAGATCGGCCGGATGAAACACTTCCGCCGTTTTCGGCCCGAACGCGATCCTGTCCTCGGGACCGAGGCCGTCCTTCATGGTGACGGTGAAATCGGTATCCGCCTGATACTTTTTGAATGCTTGGTTCCACGCGGCCATCATAGCCTCGACGGTGTCCATCCCCGTCACTCCTGTGACATGACCGGCGACACGCGCGCGCGGCACATAGTCCGGAAGGGAAGGAGAGACCGGCACGGCTTGGGCCGCTGCCGCTGCGGAAAACAGTACGACGGCAGCGAGCGTTACAGCGGCCAGGCCGCAAGAACGATGCCGGTAATAGTCGTGTTGCATGGCCCCTCTCCTTCATACATCCGGCCGGCGATGTCGCGTCAGTTGATTTTGGCAAGCTGCTTGCGGATGTAAGACTCGGGAAGCGGGCTATAGTTGCCCTGCTTGGCGATAATCTCCTGGCCCTCACGGCTCAGCACGAAGCGGATAAATTCCCGCACCCGCGGATCAAGCGGCCGTCCCGGCGCCCTGTTGATGTAGATGTAGGCATCACGTGAGAGCGGGTAGCTGCGGTTCGCGACGTTCTCCGCTGTCAGCGGAATCGCCGGGCTGCTGTCGATCTGTGAGATCGGAATCACCTTTAAATCCGGAAAGGCCCGACACTTCGCACCTTCAGGTGTGACGCAGGAGCCGTCGACATGCATGAGCGCGCCCCAAGCAATGCCATATTTGTCATGGCTCAGTTCGTCATACATTGTCTCGCTGGTGACAGCCTCGCCATCGGCATCCGCAGTCGCTTCCTTCTCCTCGACAAATTCCTTGTAGTTCGGATTCCATTTGTCGGACCAATGCATCACATGGCGTTCGAAGCTGACCTCGTAGCCGGGTGCGACATAGCCATAGGTTTGGATATTCTTGTTGGCCCAATCCCCGGTAAGCCCCAATTGCCCCCAGGTCCTGATATCGGTCGATTCGGATCGCGCGTACTTGGCCGTAAATAGGATGTCGTGCCCGGGATTGTCGCCGACGTTCCATCCGCCTGTGCGCTCGGAACCGAAGATGCGGTCGAGTTGGGTCATCGACAGCTTGGCAATCGGGTTGTGCTTGTTGACAAGGATAGCCCACGCGTAGAGCGTGCCGCGCTTTTCGAAGCCGCCCGTCGCGACCGAGATCTCGGTCGGCACATAGCCGTAACTGTTGAAGAAGGGCATTTGATCGGTGATCTTGGCGTCATCGCCCATCGGCGCGATATCGGAGACGCCCGAGTACATCTTCCCGAGCGCGCCCTCGCTGCTCGTGGAGAAATCCGTAGAGATCGCGGCCTCTGGCTGAAACTTCTCGAAACCTTTGACGAGAGCAGGGATATTGCCCTTGAGATCGCTGCCGGCGATGCGCAGGCTACCGACAACCTTGTACTCAGGCTTGTAGTGTGGAATTTGGCTGAGATCCGGCTGCTGCGCCGAAGCTGCACTCACTACGCAGGCAAGGCCGGCGGTCGCAAGGCCAAAAAGGACAGACTTGCGCAGGCGTTGCTGAATTTTCTTGGCCATAGATCCTCCCTTTGGATCAAGGTGCAATCGCCCGCGATCCGATTTGTGCAATGCAAAATTTTGCGCTATGAACGGGTTTGGTAAGGTGTGAAGAGCCTTCCGCCAGCCTTCGGCTTCGATCGCGGCCACGTTAGCCGGAGACCGTAAACCCGAACTGACAACTCTTTGAAGTTCCGTTCATCTGTTCGTAAGCTAGGCGCCGCCGCAGCTTTTCCTGTTCTCTTGCGGCCCTCCGCCGGGTATGCCGGAGCCGAGTTCCGCGTGCGTTGCGTCTTCGCTGAGGTAGGCGATCGCGCCGATCATGACTGCCGCTGCAACGGCCACAGCCGAAAGCGACAGTGCGTAGCTCCCGCAGGCAGCGGCGAGCCCGGCCTGCAGCGTGGCGTTATAGGACGCCAGAAAATTGCCGAGTTGATAGACCACACCCGGAAACGTCCCGCGAGCTTCGGGCGGTGACAATTCGTTGAGATGAGCCGGGATGATCCCCCAGCAACCCTGCACAACGAATTGCATGAAGAAGGCCGCGACCGCGAGAAGCCCTGCAGACGGCGCCAGTACCCAGAAAGGCACGAGCGGAATGGCGAGCAACGCACCCAAGACGAGGCCGTTGCTGCGGCCGATCCTTTGGGATAAGGCACCGAACGCAATACCGCCGAGGATCGCCCCGACCGGGGCGGCCATGTTGATGGTACCGATCCCATGCACGCCCAGCCCGCGTTCGACCTTCAGGAAGGTGGGATAGAGGTCTTGCGTGCCATGGCTGAAGAAGTTCATGGCCATCATGAAGGCCATCGTGACGAGCGCCAGCTTCCAGTGCTTGCGGATGACGGCGAGCGTGCCCGGTGCGCGCATGGCGGTTTCGGCATGCCAGCCTGGAGACTCGTCCACCTGCCGACGGATGTAGAGCACCAGCAGCGCCGGTGCGAGACCGACCATGAACATGCCCCGCCAGCCGATATACGGAAAAAGCAACGCATAGACGGCCGAGGCCAGAAGGAGGCCGCTGGGATATCCGGCCTGGAGCAAGCCCGAAACAATCCCGCGCGAACGCGGCGGGATCGCTTCCATCGTCAGCGACGCGGCAACTCCCCACTCCCCGCCCATCGCGATGCCGAAACAGCCGCGGATGACAAGAAAGATCGAGAAGTTCGGCGCGAACGCTGTCGCGAAGCCGAACACCGCATAAAGCAGGACGTCGGCCATCATCACCGGCTTGCGGCCATACCGGTCCGCCAGCCGCCCGAATGCGAAGGCCCCGACGGGTCTGAAGGCAAGCGT
>JAKALI010000206.1:0-951 GCA_021813195.1 Pseudomonadota bacterium | reverse complement strand
CAACATCCGTGAGAACAAAAGCGAGCAAGAAGAAATCGAAAGCGTCCAGCGTCCAGCCGAGATAGGCAGCGGTCACGATGTGTCGCTGTTTCGCAGTTAACTCTCCGAGCGCCGTGCGGGCCATGGTCAGTCCCTTCCCTGGCGGGCGCTGATTTTGCCGAGAGAGTGGCCCGCGCCGTGCGTTTTGCGGGCATGTTATCCAGCCAATCTGAAACCAGGCTTACGGATTGGCGCCAACTTCCGTCAGGTTCATGCAAGGTCGAGCAGCGACGGCCCCCACCCTCCCTCACGTTCCATTTCTCCGTTTACTGAGTTAGAGTCCGTCCCAAGAATGACCGGTCATTTTATGGAGCGGCCATGGGAGAAACGGCATGCTCGCCATACTGGTGGTCGAGGACGATGTGCAGACAGCCTCTGAAGTCGCCGCCGCGCTGGGCGACACGGGTTTCGAGGTGGACTGCGTACACAACGGCCGCGACGGGCTCATCAAAGCGACATCTGCGTCATACGACGCCATCGTTCTCGACCGCATGCTGCCCGGCGGGATGGACGGCCTCACCTTGCTGTCGACGCTCCGCGCAGTCGGCGTCGAGTCGCCCGTGCTCATTCTTAGCGCGCTCTCGACCGTTGACGAGCGGGTTCTCGGCTTGCGCACCGGCGGCGATGACTATCTGGTCAAGCCTTTCGAATATCTTGAGCTGACCGCGCGGATTGAGGTTCTGACCAAGCGCCAAGCACTCCCCGCGCCGGTGACGTCGCTGCGGGTCGGCGAACTCGAAATTGATCTCTTGAGCCAGCTCGTCCGGCGCGCCAACAGAGAGATCGATGTCACGCCGCAGGAATTCCGGATTCTCGAGTTGATGATGCGCCATCCGGGCCGGTTGATGACCCGTATGATGCTGCTCGAACATGTCAGGGGTTACCGCTCGGCGGACCGCACCAGCCTCATTG
>JAKALI010000205.1 GCA_021813195.1 Pseudomonadota bacterium | reverse complement strand
GATCGACAGATCGAAGAGCAAGCCGTTGTTCTTGATGTAGTAAAGATCGTACTGGAGCTTCTCGAGCGCGTCGCGCTCGGAGGAGCCGTACGGGTAGCACACTTGCGCCCAGCCGGTGATTCCGGGCTTCACGCAGTGTCGCTGCATGTAGTACGGGATCTTAGCCGCCAGCGCGGCGACGAACTGCGGTCGCTCGGGACGGGGACCGACGAAGTTCATATCCCCGTAGAGCACATTGACGATTTGCGGCAACTCATCGATCCGGAGCTTGCGAATCACCGCGCCGACTCGGGTGACACGGGGATCGTCCTTTTGAGCCCATTGGGCCTCGCCGTCGGACTCGGCATCGATCCGCATGCTACGAAATTTTAGAAGCTTGAAGGTGCGCCCGCCGAGCCCGACCCGCTGCTGCCCATAGAACACCGGCGCGCGCAATCCATCCTCAAGCTTGATCGCGAGTATCGTCAACAGCATCACCGGAAGCGTCAGAACCAGGATACCGAGGCTCGCGACGAGTCCCAGCACGTGTGAAGTGAAAAGACGCACTGACCCCCGGTTGAATCCCTCACCGAAAATCAGCCAGCTCGGGCTCACGACATCGATTCGCACGCGTCCGGTCTCGCGCTCGAGGAAGGTCGGCAGTTCCGTCACGTCGATCCCGGACAGCCGGCATTCGAGGAGCTCGGCGATCGGAAATCGCCCTCGACGATCATCGAGTGCGATCACGATCTCGTCGATCTCGTGTTGCTGGCATACTCCGAGCAAGCCGCCATTTGCCGCGATGAGCTTGTCGACCGGCACCTCCGTTCCCGCATCGGGGGTCGCTATGAAGCCCAGCAACAGGAACCCCCGCTGATCGGCCCGCCGCCGCAAGCTAGCGATCGCCGAGGCCCCTCGACCCGCACCGAAGACGATCACGCGCCGCTTCAAGGGCGACGCATCGACGAAACGGTAAAACACGAGTCGCAGGAGCACGACTATCGCTGCGGCCCCGAGCGCCGCAATCGTGATCACTCCTCGACCGATCCACAGCGGCGGAATCGCATAGAAAATCACCGTCGTCGCGACTACCCCGGCGAAGACCGCGGCAATCACGCGAATGACGATTCCGATGGATCGGGCGCGCTGGCGTACGCTGTAAAGACCGAATGCGAGGAAGCTCGCGACCAGGGCGAGGCTGAACACGACCGCGCGCGGCCAAAGGGGACCCTCCGCCCGATCGATCAGCGCCAGGTGGGGTCCCAGCCGCACCAACCCGGCCGCGATCAGCAGGCCGAAAAACAAACCCGTCTCGGCCGCCGCCAGCGCGAAAAACGATAGATGGAGATGCTGGCCGAACAGCCGAATTCGCATCAGATCCTACCCGCGTCGATTCTGCCAATTGCGATTGCCCGCGGCATCGCTCGGGAAACCCACCTTCGTTCCGCCAGATCGGGCGAGGGTCATCGGGCGAGCCGCGCCCGCTGATTGCGGCGTATATTTAGTTAAACTAACATTTTACGCCGTGAACGTGTTCACGTCGTCGCAAAGCGACACTGAGAGGCATCGCAAGGACCGCGGCGGGCTCCTTCCGGCACGCTGCGCCCCCATGAAGATCCTCCTGCTCGACGACCATTGGCCCCAAACCATGTGGTTGATCGCAGAAATGTATCGCCAGAAGATCGAAGTGGTCTACGCCTCCCCCGGCGCCGTATCCGCACGCGGCCTCGGGCGTTATTGCCGTCACCGGCGAGCCGTGCGGATGCACGATCCCGGGTATCGTGATTTCCTGATGCAACTCCTGCGGGAGGAGCCGTTCGACGTCATATTGCCGCTGTGCGAACCGATACAGCGCATCGCCTGGGACCTCCCTGAACCGTTTGTATCCCGGGTATTTCCCAGAACCTCGCCTGATCAACGCCGGTTCCTGGCGGACCGGCGCGCGATCTACCCATTCGCCGCGAGCATCGGCGTGCCCGTCCCCCGGATGCTCTCGATCTCTGGACCCGAAGATCTCGATCCAGTCGCCAGAGATCTCGGTTGGCCCCTGGTTCTCCGCGGCACCCAAGGTCTCGGCGGTCAACAGGTTCGGATCGTGCGCAACGCCGAAGCTCTACGCGAAAGCTATGACCAGCTTCGTGATCGGTCGCCGGAACCCCCTTTCGCCCAGGCATTCATCACCGGCGCCCGAACTGCCGTCGGGTCGCTGCTCGAGCACGGCACGCCGTTACGGCTGTTTGCGCAAGAGGCGCTCGAAACCTATCCGGGGCCGACCGGCCCGCCGATCCGGGTCCGGTCGACGAGCGACGCGCTCTTGATCGATTACGCCAAGCGCCTGTTCGCCGCCCTGCATTGGCACGGGCTCGCACAAGCCGAATTCATCCAGGGCCAGGACGGCCGACGCTATTTCTTGGAAATCAACCCGAGACCCTGGGGCTCGATCATCTGCGCCGAGGCGTGCCGCGCACGTCTGTTTCGCTCATTCGCGCACCTCCTCAAAGGCGTTACCGTCGAGCCCGACCTTAGGTACGTCACCGATCGCGAAGTCGCGATTTTTCCGAGTTTCCTGGCGGCGCGCCTACGCGAGGACCGCTTCCCCAGTATCGATGACTGCGTTTCATACCGGCGGATGGCCGCGACGATACCTTGGCGTCAGCTCGGCCTACTGCACCACACCGCACAACAGCTATATTGGCTGTGGGATGCAGGTCGACGTCAACGCGCGTCGAGTTGACGCCAGTCCACCAAATTTCGATACAACGACCCTTTGGAACCGCGCGCGAACGGACACCCTCGCAGGGCAGATCCCATATCCGCGTCGCCAGCGGTCGCACCCACCAAGATGTGCGGTACCCCGGGGTTCCACAGCTTGCTTTTCGTCACGCGCCCGTTTTTGATCTACGATGGTGACGGCAATTGCGCTGCGCATGACATGAATTCATGGATTTCATCGTTTTCTCGGATGATTGGGGCGAGCATCCCTCGAGCTGCCAGCACCTCTTCCGCGAGATAGCGCGCGACCATCGAGTGCTATGGGTCAACACGGTCGGCATGCGCGCGCCGCGAATGACGGTCACCGACTTGCGCAAAGCCTTCCACAAGACGTGGCGGATGATTGCCGGGGCGGGCGAATCAACCCACGCGCCCGGTCGCGAGCCGCCGCCGAATCTCGCGGTTCTGCAACCGCCCATGGTGCCGCTGCCGGGGCTGCGACTCGCGCGAGCGTTCAACGATTCGTCGGCGCGACGATCCATCGCCGCGGCGATGAAGCGGCACGGCCTGCGTACACCCATCGTCGTCACGACCGTCCCGAACGCCTGTGACCTGGTCGACCGACTCGGCGCATCGATGATCGTCTACTATTGCGTCGACGACTTCGCACAATGGCCAGGCACGAATCATCGCGTCGTTCGCGCGATGGAGAAGCGGCTGATCGACCGCGCGGACCTTCTGCTCGCGACCTCAGATAAACTTCAGGAGGCACTCGGGGCTTCGGGCAAGACCACGCACCTCTTCGAACACGGTGTCGATCTCGAGACCTTCGGCTCAGCCGAGGCTCGTGAACACCCGACGCTCGCTGGGTTGCCCCGACCACGCGCTGGCTTCTTCGGGCTTCTCGACGAACGTCTCGATCAGGATCTCCTTGCCGAACTCGCGAGCGGGATGTCGGATTGGACCTTCGTACTCGCTGGACCGCAAGCGACCTCGCTGCCGTCGATCGAATCACACTTGAACGTCGTGCGCCTCGGGCCGCTCCCCTATCAAGAACTCCCTCGGTTCATCGCGGGCATCGATGTCCTGATCCTCCCGTACCGTGTCAATGAATTCACTGACACGATTTCGCCTCTCAAACTGAATGAGTATCTCGCCACTCGCCGCCCAATCGTGAGTACCGGGCTACGCGAGGCGAAAAAGCGCGTGCCACTCGTTCGGATCGCCGCCGATCCCTCCGAATGGCGCGACGCATTGAATGACGCTTTAGCTCTGAACTGGGACGACTGTCAGGCCGATAGCCAGCGAACCCTTGCAGAATTGTCTTGGCGCAACAGGGCTTCGATATTTCTCGAGCTCGTTGCGCGACGCGATTGACCATTTTCATTGGCGACACCTTGTGATGGACCTTCGATACTCGGTGACCGTTTTCGCATATAATGAAAATACATCCAGACCGCTTCACACAACATTTCTGACAGGCCCGATCCTTGTTCAAGACGGCACGACAAATCGCACGCAACCGTTTCTTTGCGTTCATAAAACATGTCGCGAATATCGACGACACACAACAGCTTTTTTCTAACCTCCTGGCGCAGCACAACGCGTTACCCTTCCCAAAGGAACTCTCTGGCGCGTTGCCTACGCCACCCTATACGGACATTGGTTGTACGCTGGCATCGACGCCTACTCGCCTCCGTAACGACATCGTTATTGCAACCGGACGCTTTCGCAGTGGCAGCACGCTTCTTTGGAACATATTGCGCGAAATGCCTGGCTTCACTGCATATTATGAACCGTTCAACGAACGTCGCTGGTTCAATCGATCTCAACGTGGGTCTCGCGTGGATCCCACACATCGCAACGTGACCAATTATTGGGCTGAGTATGACGGGCTCGATTTCCTTGACGAACTTTACGATGAGGCCTGGACGCGCCGTCATTTATACATGACTGCAGAGACATACGCGCCAGCCATGCAGCGTTACATTGAAACGCTAATCGAGCATGCGGCGGGTAGACCCGTTCTTCAATTCAACCGCGTTGACTTTCGCCTCCCATGGCTGCGATCACGATTTCCTCATGCGAAATTCGTCCATATATTTCGCCACCCTCGGGAACAGTGGTGTTCA
The DNA here is from genome assembly GCA_021813195.1 of Pseudomonadota bacterium. The sequence continues at coordinate 2,283 of JAKALI010000205.1, read as the reverse complement.
AATCTCGGCGATATGGCACGGTCAACGCCTTATCTCACTTGGAAGAAATTCGTCGGCTTGGATCATTTTTATTTACGAAATTGGGCAATCGACCTGGGTCGATCATTCCCATGCCTTCGCTTTGAACCTGGGGATCATCCCTATAAAGTCTATTACAAGATATGGAGACTTTCCCATGCTTTTGGCTCGCGATACGCTGACATCTCCTTCTCCTACGAAGATCTAACGGCCGACCCTATACGAGTGATTGGCGATTTGCTGACCAAACTCGGAATAGACGGACCTGTACCACCTTATCTCGCCAAGCTTGTTCAATCGACCCAGCCAATGAAATGGCCGATAATATGGACGGAAGCTGGATTTAAGGATCTTGAGCGAGAAGCCGAACGGGATCTGCAAGACATATTTATGGCCGCAGGATTCCGAGCGCACAATGCTCAAAATGGTCGATAGGTGAGCAACCTGGGTCTCGGACTTACCCGATAGTGCGATCGACCACATCCATCGTGGTTTTTAGAACCTTAGACCAGTCAAAATCGCGGGCGAACGCCTCAGCAGCCGCACCGAACGCGTGTCTCTTGCCAGGATCGTCACCAAGTTCCCGAATTGCCGATGACAATGCGGCGACATCCCGACCATCCACTATTCGGCCGGTGCGCCCGTCAATTACAGCTTCGCGCTGTCCCCCAGAATCCCCCGCAATCGAGGGGATACCCGACGCGGATGCTTCGAGGAATACGATACCGAATCCTTCGACCATCTGCCCGACTTGTATCGACGGCATGACATGTATATCCGAAGCCGAGAAAATTCGCCGTTTTTCGAGTTCGGAGACGCGTCCTGGAAACGTCACGTAGGCGCTTACGCCCAATCTCTCCACAAGTGCGGTTAACGCCGGTCGATCCACGCCGTCGCCGGCACAAATGTAGCGGTAGTCTCGTCCACCCTCGCGCAAGCCAGGCAACGACTCGATAACGGCTCGTTGATTTTTTCTGGGTTCCATTCTCGAAACAGTGCAAATCACAATACTTTTCTCAGGAAGCCGCAACTGGGCGCGCGCGGCACGCCGACCTTCAGGCGAAACCTTGTAGCAAGCGGCATCGACACCAGGATGGATAACGACGACATTGGCACTTGAAGCCAACTCGCGGACCATTGCCTGCGTATTTACGCTATTCGCAATGACCAAATCACTTGCTCTATAAACAGCCCGTGCCAATATATTTAGCTGCCGGCTAGATCGCGCAACCAGAATTTCCTCACCGTGCGCGTAAGTAACAATCCGCGGGCGCCGACCGAAGCCAACACTCGACCCCAAGGCTGTAATGCCCTCTGGGAATGCCCTGAGACAATGGACGACTCGGCGCCCCCTCCCAAGTTCGCGACAAAGATGGTCGCGATTCTGCTTAAGGGCGCGTAAGTATCCCAGCCTAAGAAAACTTATGTCGCCAACCGGTTGAAGTATCCGCGAAAAGGACAACGCCCCGTGTTGCACCGAATCGAACTCAGCAATGCGGTCGTTTTCGCTCGATGGGGCCGCGTCGGTAATGAACCTAACGGGCATTGGCCACCGGCGGTATACCTCATAAAGCCAGCTATGCGCACCGCCAATCGAAGGTGGAGCGTCGTGACTCAGAACGACGTGCGTCGCATCGCGCATAAATTATGCCTCTCCGTATGCCTTTGGCTGGCAACCCGAATGGCCCAACTATTTAACAGGCTGTTGAAAAAGTCTGTGCATGAGCCACAGTATGGCTCATCGATCGACAAATAGCGGTCAGCGGATGCGCGGAGCCGATTCGAGGCAAGAAGGTATGTTCAGCTACGTCTCGCCCGAGAGTCGGATTCCGACGAACCACCCGCTGCGGCCGATCCGGGCGATCGTTGCCGAAGCGCTCGCGCAGATGGATCGCAAGCTGGAGAGTTTGTACTCGCAAAACGGCCGTCCATCGATCGCGCCGGAGCGACTGATGCGTGCACTGCTGCTGCAAGTGCTCTATACGATCCGAAGCGGGCGTATCTTGGTGGAGCAACCCGAGTACAACCTGCTGTTTCGCTAGTTTGTGGGTCTCTCGGTCGATGACCCGGTGTAGGATCACTCGACTTTCAGTAAGAACCGCGACCGATTGTTCCACGCCGATATCGCCCGAGACCTGTTCAACTCGATCGTCGCACATGCGTAATTCACGCGATGTCGGTCCACGGTTTCACGGCATGTCGGTCCAGGATTTCGCGGCAAGCCGGCCACGGATTTCACGCCATGTCGGTCCAAGATTTCACGGC
>JAKALI010000204.1 GCA_021813195.1 Pseudomonadota bacterium | reverse complement strand
TCACTGAGCGCGCGCGGACGGATCAAAGGTGTGTCGGCATAAAGAACAATCACGTCGCCGCCATGCGCAGCGAGCGCCGCGCGCGCGGCCAAGACCGCGTCGGCTGTCCCGGCTTGGCGCTGTTGAATGAAGACCTCTACACCCGGCAGTTGGCGTCGCGCCTGGGCTGAAACTTCCTCCATCCCTGGACCAACAACGACCGCCACCCGAGCGCCCGGAAACTCCCGTGCCAACGCAAGCACATGACCGAGCATGGATTGGCCGGCCACGTGGTGGAGGACCTTCGGGATGTCGGAATTCATGCGCGTGCCTTTGCCGGCTGCAAGCACGACGATGAGAGGCTGTCTGTCAATCATGTCTATCCGTTGTGGGCTGCAAGAGGCCGTATTAGGCAGGACGCCCCGGAAAAAAGCCCGAGACGGACGTGCGCGCCGGATGTGTTGGTGCGCATACGACGTGGCTCCGATACAGACTGAGCGAGTACCTCGCAGTCAATGTTTCCCGAAACCCGCAAGGCGGCCGCAGGCAGCGATGCCGATCGGCCGAACCACGGCATGCCCATGCGGACCACGTGCGACACAACGTTGTGAGGTTGTGTTTCGATCTACACACGCCAGCTTCGATTTTGTCCACCAGCCATCCACAGCCCAGCAGGACACCATACTTGGCGCGCATTGACCAGACGCCGCGACTCACGGCCCGGTTCTACTCTGTGTCTTACCGAGATTACGGGTCGTGACAATGTCGAACACCAGCGCACCATTCGGCGGACCAGCACCGCCACCGCTCCCGCATCATCGGGGTACGTCCCACCCCTTTGCCTCGCCACCCGCTGCGCCGCCGACACCCCGTGCAGATTGGCAACCTGCCCTGGACCGACCCGCGGCCGCAACCCGGGAGTTCCTCGAAGACGGCGCGCCTCATGTGGACATGGCGATCGCCGGTGAGCCTGCCGCCAACCGGTACGGCGCGGCGCGCGGCGCGCGAACGGCACGAGCGCGAACCGCACAGCGGTCGCCACGCTTACCCCTGGCCGCGATGGTCTGGGGCGGACTGGGTCTGGCCGCGGTCTGTTATCTTGGGGTAGCACTGATCAACCCCCATCTCCTGGGACGCTTCGACATCCCCATGCTGGCGATGGGCACTGCAACGACTTCGCGTGACCCCGCTCTCAATGTCGATGTCCGTGGCTTGGCATCAGCGGTCACCGATCTGAAGAACGAGGTCGCAGAACTGCGCGCCGCCGTCGATCGCTCTCAAGCCCATGCCCGCGCGATTGCCCAGCGCGTTGCAAATCTCGACGGATTGCCGGCACCCGCATTCGACCTCGCAAGCGGCCAAAATTCGCTCGATCGCGTTGATCAGGCCGCCCCACCTCCACCACCGCCCACACTGCGCCTCGAGTCCGCGCCCGTGACCGCTCCGCTTGCCGCCGGGCCAACAAAACAAGACACAAAAGTGGCCGCCGCCGAGCCGCATGCAAGCCCGGCCAAAGTGGCTGCCGCACGCGTCATCAACGCTCCGCCGGATAACCCACCCCTCCCGATCGCCAAACCGGCCAATCCCATTGAAACTGGGAGCGTCGACCGGACTGCGCAGGAGGCGAAGGAGCGGCTAGCGAATGCCGAGCCTGTTGTGCCAGGCCCAACGAAAGCGTGGGGCGTGCAACTGGGCAGCGCCCAGTCGCTCGACGGACTTTTGCTGAGCTGGTCGCTGCTCTCCGAGTCGCAGGGTCAAAGCCTCAAAGGGCTGAGGCCGCACTACACGACGAGCGTCAACGACGCGGGGCTGGTCTATAATTTGACTGCGGGTCCCGTGAAAAGCGAAAGCGAAGCCAAGAAGACCTGTCAGGCCCTGGCCGCCAAGGCAATCCCGTGTAAGGTGGTGAGCGACTTCGCCGGCGCGCCCCTCTAGGCGCCCGCAGGATCTGACGCGCGCGGGGTGCGCGCCACGCGTCATGACCTTGACGTCGGCGCATCTGCGGCGTCGCTGCTTGCACTGGGCATAACCGTCAGCCAAGCTGGCCAGAACGGTCCGCGCGCGCTCGGGGTCACGCATTCCGAGCGTGCGCGCCAGCGTCCTGCCATCGTCCAGACGGAGCCGGTCTGACATGCGTATTCGCCTCGATGCCACCGACTGGCGTATTCTCAAGGAACTCATGGCCGATGGATCGCTGACCAACGTCGCGCTTGCAGGCCGCGTCGGCCTATCTGCGCCGCCCTGCCTGCGTCGCGTGCGCGCGTTGGAAGAGGCCGGGATCATCACCGGCTACACCGCACTTGTTGATGAGCGCGCACTGGGTTTCGAACTCAAGGCATTCGTCATGGTGGGCTTGCACAGTCAGTCCGAGACCGACCTCGTCGCATTCGAAAACCGTGTGCTTGGCTGGTCAATCGTTCGCGAAGCCTACATGCTCTCGGGCGAGAGCGATTTCATCCTCAAATGTGTCGCGCGCGATCTGTCAACGTTTCAGGACTTCATTCTCAAAGACCTGACAGCCATGCCAAACGTGGCCAGCGTCAAAACATCATTGACCATCCGGCGCACGAAGAGCGCACCCGGCGTGCCCGTGACCGCATAGTTTGCGGGCCATCGACCGAATACCACCTACCATTCTGCTGTTACGTCACCCGGTCGAGATGGCGCACCTGTCGCAATTCAGGAAACAGCCGAGCCCAAAGGACTGCGGTTGCCACCGCACCCACCCCGCCCACGACGACGGCGGCAACGGCTCCAACCCCTGAAGCCATGGCGCCAGCACGAAACTGACCGAGTTCGTTGGACGCCCCGATGAACGTCATGTTGATTGCGCTGACGCGCCCGCGCACATCGTCGGGTGTTTTGAGCTGTATGAGGGTCTGTCGGATGAAGACGCTCACCATGTCGGCCGCCCCCATGATGGCGAGCGCAAGGCATGACAGCCACAAGTTTTGAGAGAACCCGAAGAGGACGATCGACACACCATAGATTGCGACCGATGCGAACATCGCGCGGCCCGCATGATCGCTCACCGGAAAGCGGATCAGCCACACACTCATGATGAGCGCTCCCACACCGGCCGCGGAACGCAACGCACCAAGGCCCCACGGGCCAGCGTCGAGAATATCGCGCGCGAAGACCGGCAACAGCGCGACGGTCCCCCCGAGCAGGACGGCCACCAGATCTAGCGACAGCGCGCCCATCACGACCGGCTGACTGCGGATATATCGAAAGCCCGCCAACAGGCTGTCAACCGTCATGGGTTCGGGAACCGACTTCTGTGCAGGTTGCGGAATTTGCAACGTCAAAACGGCAGCCAGCATGAACAGCGCCACCGACGCTCCGTAAGCCAGTTGTGAGGATACGCCGTAAACCAGCCCCCCAACCACGGGCCCGACAATCGTGGCCAACTGAAAGCTCGACGAGTTGAGCGCGATGGCATTGGGCAGCGCGATGGCCGGCACGAGATTAGGCAAGAGCGATTGAACCGCTGGCCCCATGAATGCGCGCGCAATGCCAAGGATGGTCAGCACAGTGAAAACCGCCCACATCGGGCCGCCGTCCAGGTGCAGCAAGTACGACAGGCCAGCGGCGCAAAGCGCTTCCACTGCCATGCAGACCGCCATGATGCGGCGCCGATTGAAGCGATCCGCGACGCTGCCCGTGACCAGCACCAGCACGGGTGCTGGCACAAACTGCACGAGCCCCACGAGTCCGAGCAGCAGCGGATCGCCTGTCTTGTCGTAGACCTGCCACCCGATGGCGACGCTCAGCACTTGCAGAGCGAAAACGAGCAGAAAACGCGCAAGCCAATAGAAGCGGAAGCCGGCATATGAGAGCGCGGCTTCGGGCTTCTCAGGTGCGCTCATGGCTTGCGATCAAATCCAGTCCGTCGTGGACATAAAAACCCGTGCGGATTATTTCCACTCGATCTTCAAGATCTCATAGGAGCGTGCACCTTTGGGAGTCACGACCTCGACCGATTCTCCCTTTGCCTTGCCGATGAGGGCGCGCGCAATGGGAGACGAAATGGAAATCTTGCCGTCTTTGACGCTTGCCTCCATGTCGCCGACGATCTGATATTTGACCGTTTCGTCGGTGTCCTCGTCCACCAGTGTGACAGTCGCCCCAAACTTCACCGTTGTTCCCGAAAGTTTGGACGGATCGACGACTTCGGCGCGGTTGAATTTGTCCTCAAGCTCCGCGACCTTGGCTTCGTTCAGACCCTGCGCCTCTTTCGCGGCATGATACTCGGCATTCTCAGACAGATCCCCGTGCGCGCGCGCTTCCGAGATCGCCTGGATGATGCGGGGGCGTTCCACAGCTTTCAACCGGTGAAGTTCCTCCTCGAGCTTCTTGTAGCCCTCGAGGGTCATGGGAACCCGATCCATGGACATTGCTAACGCCTCCTAGTAGGCCTGACGTCCCCGTCAGAACCGTCTTGCAACGACTGGTTTAACGCGAAAAATTTCGATCGCCTCGGCGGCGGGTGCCGCGTTTTGGAGATCACTGCGTGCGGGCGCCCGATCGCCTCAGGCCGACCGCCCGACGTACGCCTGCAGCGGCGCCACCTTGAGCGTGTCAGCCTTCAATGCCGTGATGGCTCGCGTAACAGCGATCGCCCCCGCCAGAGTTGTATAATAGGGGACATGGTGAAGCAAGGCCGTGCGCCGGATGTCCTTGCTGTCGGCGAGGGCCTTGGCCCCTTCCGTGGTGTTGAAAACCAGAGCGATCGTGCCGTTCTTGATCGCATCCACAATGTGGGGACGGCCTTCGAGAACCTTGTTGACAACCTCGCATGGCACCCCGTGGGCTTCCAAGTGTCGCCGCGTGCCGCGCGTGGCGACGATGTCGAATCCCATCGCGCGCAATTCCTTCAACGCCGGCACGATGCGATCCTTGTCGCTGTCTTTGACCGATACGAAGACGTTGCCGGACATGGGCAGCTTCTGCCCCGCCCCCAATTGGCTCTTGCCGAAGGCAACGGCGAAATCGCGATCGATGCCCATGACCTCGCCCGTCGAGCGCATTTCCGGTCCCAGGATCGGATCGACACCTGGAAAGCGGGCGAACGGGAACACGGCCTCCTTGACGGCAATATGATTGAGTTCGACAGGCTTCAACCCGAAAGCCGACAACGGCTCCCCCGCCATGATGCGCGCAGCAATCGATGCGACCGGTATTCCGATGACTTTGGCAACAAACGGCACGGTGCGTGAGGCGCGCGGGTTGACCTCGAGAATGTAGATCTCATCATCCTTGATGGCGAATTGCACATTCATCAAGCCAACGACGCCGAGCGCCTTTGCCAATTGGCTCGCCTGCTCGCCCAGCTGCTGTACCAGATCCCGGCTCAAGGAGTGCGGCGGCAGCGAGCAAGCACTATCACCGGAATGAATTCCGGCCTCCTCGATATGCTCCATGACGCCGGCGATGAATGTCTCGCGGCCATCGCATAAACAATCGACATCGACTTCGACCGCGTCGGTGAGATAGCGATCGATCAGCAGCGGCCGCTTGGCCGAAACCACGAGTTCGGAGGGACTATCGAGCGTCGCGGAGAGCCGCCCGATGTAGCGATCAATCTCAGAGCCATCGTGAACGATTTCCATCGCGCGCCCGCCCAGAACGTACGATGGGCGGATGACGACGGGATATCCGATGCCGTCGGCAACGGCTCGCGCTTCGGCCGGCGCACGCGCAATGCCGCTTGCAGGCTGCTTGAGGCCCAGCTTGTCGATGAGTGCCTTGAAGCGATCGCGATCTTCAGCCAGATCGATCGCATCGGGCGAGGTGCCCAAAATCGGAACTCCGGCCTCCTCCAGGGGACCTGCCAGCTTGAGCGGAGTCTTCCCGCCGAATTGAACGATGACGCCCTTAAGTCGCCCGCGCGACTGCTCGGTGCGGATGATTTCCAGCACATCCTCGGCCGTGAGCGGTTCGAAATAGAGCCGGTCCGAGGTGTCGTAGTCCGTTGAGACCGTCTCTGGATTACAGTTGACCATGATGGTCTCGTACCCCGCGTCCGACAACGCAAAGCACGCATGGCAGCAGCAGTAATCGAACTCGATGCCCTGACCGATCCGATTCGGTCCGCCACCGAGAATAATGACCTTTTCGCGATCGGTGGGCGTGGCCTCGCATGAGGGGGCCGCATCACCCGCGCTCGCCAGCGGCGACTCGTAGGTCGAATACATGTACGCGGTGGGCGAGGCGAATTCCGCCGCGCAGGTGTCGATACGCTTGAAGACGGGATGCACGCCGAGATCATGGCGCCGACGGCGCACCTCCTCCTCGGGCAGTCCAGCAAGCTTTGCCAGCCGCGCGTCCGAGAACCCGAATGATTTGAGCATGCGCATCTGCGTTGGGGAATTCGGCAGGCCATGGGCGCGGACGCGCGCTTCGAGATCAACAATCTCCTGCAGGCGCGCAATGAACCAGGGATCGATGCGTGAAAATTCATGAACCGTCTGATGGTCAACGCCGAGACGCAAGGCCTGCCCCACCTTCAAGATGCGATCCGGCGCGGGCCGAGAGAGCGCGGCACGAATGACGTTTTTGTCGTCGCCGGAGCCAAGCCCCTCCAAGACGACATCGTCGAGACCGCTAAGCCCCGTCTCCATGGAGCGCAGAGCCTTCTGTAGGCTTTCAGCGAACGTGCGTCCGATCGCCATCACCTCGCCAACCGATTTCATCGCGGTGGTGAGCGTCGAATCCGCACCGACGAATTTTTCAAACGCAAACCGCGGAATCTTGGTGACGACATAATCGATCGTTGGCTCGAATGACGCGGGCGTTGCACCACCTGTGATGTCGTTCTCCAGCTCGTCCAGCGTGTAACCCACGGCAAGCCGTGCGGCCACCTTGGCAATCGGAAAGCCCGTGGCCTTGGACGCGAGCGCGGACGAGCGCGACACTCGCGGGTTCATCTCAATGACGACGAGACGGCCATCCGCCGGATTGACCGCGAATTGCACGTTCGACCCGCCGGTTTCCACCCCGATTTCGCGCAGCACCGCAATCGAGGCGTCGCGCATAATCTGGTATTCCTTATCCGTCAGCGTTAGCGCCGGGGCCACTGTGATCGAGTCGCCCGTATGCACACCCATCGGATCGAGGTTTTCGATTGAGCAGACGATGATGCA
>JAKALI010000203.1 GCA_021813195.1 Pseudomonadota bacterium | reverse complement strand
GCCCAAGAGGTTAGCGAGCTGGCGCGCGACCTCCGTCTTGCCGACGCCCGTTGGACCGGAGAAGAGATAGCAACCGATGGGTTTTTCTGGCTCGCGCAGCCCCGCGCGCGCCAGCTTGATCGCGGAGGCCAGCGCGGTGATCGCCTTGTCCTGACCAAACACCAGACGTTTCAAATCGCGCTCAAGATTGCCGAGCACCTCCGCATCGGATTTCGTGACCGTCTTGGGCGGAATGCGCGCCATCGTCGCCACCGTCGCCTCGATTTCCTTGACGGTGATCTTCTTCTTACGCTTGCCCTCGGGCACGAGCATCTGTGCCGCGCCCGACTCGTCGATCACGTCGATCGCCTTGTCCGGCAACTTTCGATCATGAATGTAGCGCGCCGACAATTCGACCGCGGCTTTAATGGCATCGTTGGTGTATTTCAGCCGATGGTAGTCCTCGAAGTAGGGTTTGAGCCCCTTCAGGATCTCGATCGTGTCGGGAATCGTCGGCTCCTTCACGTCGATCTTCTGGAAGCGGCGAACGAGTGCGCGGTCTTTCTCAAAATGTTGCCGGTACTCTTTGTACGTGGTCGAGCCGATACACCGCAGCGCGCCCGACTGCAGCGCCGGCTTGAGCAGATTTGAGGCGTCCATGGCGCCGCCCGAGGTTGCGCCCGCGCCGATGACCGTATGGATCTCATCGATGAACAGCACGGCACCTGGGTAGGCCTCCGCCTCCTTCATGACGGCTTTCAGCCGCTCCTCGAAGTCGCCGCGATAACGCGTGCCGGCCAGAAGCGCGCCCATGTCGAGGGCGAAGATGGTGGCGTCGGCCAGCACTTCGGGGACCTCCCCACGAACGATTTTGCGGGCCAAACCTTCCGCGATCGCTGTCTTTCCGACACCCGGGTCCCCCACCAACAGCGGGTTATTCTTCTGGCGGCGGCACAAGACCTGGATCGTGCGCAGCACTTCCGCTTCCCGACCAATCAGCGGGTCAATCTTTCCATCGCGCGCTTTGCGGTTGAGGTTGACGCAGAACGACTGCAGCGCGTCCTGCTGACCCTTGCGGTCCTCGGAGCCGCTCTCGGCCGAGTCGTGATCATCCGCTCCGCGCGGTACGCGCGGCTCGCTCAGTCCGGGCCGCTTCGGAATGCCATGACTAATGTACTGCACGGCATCGAAGCGGGTCATATCCTGCTCGTGCAGGAAAAAGGCCGCGTGGCTCTCGCGCTCCGCAAAGATCGCTACGAGAACGCTGGCCCCCGTCACCTCTTCGCGGCCGGATGACTGCACATGCACCATGGCGCGGTGGATCACGCGCTGAAAGCCTTGCGTCGGCGATGCCTCGGATACGCCCTTGGAGACGATGGACGACAATTCCTTGTCGAGGAAGTCATTGACGCGCTGCCGGAGCCGCTCGAGGTCCACCTTGCAGGCTCGCATCACAGCGGAAGCGTCCCGATCGTCAATGAGGGCAGCAAGAAGATGTTCAAGCGTTGCGTACTCATGATTGCGCGCGTTTGCGTATTCAAGCGCGCGGTGGAGGGAGGCTTCGAGGTTCTTCGAGAAGGATACCACGTCAGACCTACTCTTTCTCCAAGGTGCATTGAAGGGGATGGCCGTGCTGGCGCGAGAAATCCATCACCAGCGTGACTTTGGATTCGGCGACTTCGTATGTGTAGACGCCGCAAATTCCTACGCCTTCATGATGGACTTTGAGCATGATGGTCGTCGCCTCCTGGCGGCCTTTATTGAAGAACTTCTCCAGGACGTGGACAACGAACTCCATCGGCGTGTAGTCGTCGTTGAGCAACAATACCTTATAAAGCGACGGCTTTTTGGTCTTCGGCCGCGTCTTGGTCACGATGCTGGTTCGGCCATGTTCGTCTCCACCGTCGTCGGGCGTCTCGCGCCCCGCCGACATCGCGGGCATGACCTGAGCTTGAAGAGGACGTGCGGTCGAGTTGCTCAACCAAGACACCAAAGCGGTCTCCTGCCGCCCACTCTCTAACAATCGTGTGACTGTCGTGACGATCCTCACGGCCCGACTTCCCGAGTTGATCAATCTTCCTCCGGCTTACCGCCAGCGCAGATTATTCTAACAGAAATCTACGCGTTTCGCGCCCCCGCTGGATGCCTGCTTCGCGGGAAGAGCCGATCAACGCTGTTTGCCTGACATTTGGGGACGCAGTGCGACACAAAAAAGGCTTTGCCGACAAATCCGGCGCTTCCGGGCGGCCGATCAACCCGTTCAAGTCCAGCCTTCCACCCGCACCGCCGCGTCGAGAGGCAACCGCGCCGACCGCGCGATCCGGCTTGAGCCTCAGCGGTGCGCCTCGCCAACGAGCGCTTGAAGGGGCAGAATTTCGGCCAGTGTCGGCGCCCGAGCGCCCTGCGCTTTACATACACAGGGGCCAGGTTCACAGGCAGTGAACCGGCCCCCGCTTGTCCCAAAGCCGAGACCGAACCGCGAGGGTGTCTCGGTGCGCCTCTCGTGGCCGTCCGTCTACGAATTGGACCCTGGCAGGCCGCCCCGGTCTCAGCCCTGTCCGCGCGCCGCCCCGACGGTTTTGGCAACCTCGGCTGCGAAGTCTTCTTCCTTCTTCTCGATGCCTTCGCCCAGCGCATAGCGCACGAAGCCCTTGACCGTAATCGGCGCTCCGACGTCCTTCTCGGCGGCTTTCACGGCTTCCGCAACGCTGGCCTTGCCATCCAGTACGAAGACCTGGCTCATCAGGCAGACCTGCTGGAAAAATTCCTTGCGTAGCCGTCCCTCCACCATTTTGTCGACGATGTCTTTGGGTTTGCCCGACGCCAGCGCCTGCTCGGTATAGAAAGCCCGCTCCTTCTCGATCGCAGCGGGATCTAGATCCTCAGGCGTCACCGCCAGCGGGCTTGCGGCGGCCACGTGCATGGCAATCTGTCGGCCCAGTTCGGTGAGCTTTTCTTGATCACCCGAGCTTTCCAGCGCAACGAGGACACCGATCTTGCCCAAACCGTCCGCCGCCTTGTTGTGGACGTAAGCGGCAACCGCGCCCTGGTTGACGGACAGCGCAGCCGTGCGGCGCAAGCCCATATTTTCGCCAATCGTGGCAATTGCGTCCTTGATCGTGCTCTCGACCGTGTTTGACGAGCCTGGGTAGGTCGCGGCCAGGAGTTTGGCCAGATCACCGTTGGCAGCTGGCGCCAGAGCGGTGATCTTGCGGACCATGTCCTGGAACTGATCGTTGCGCGCCACGAAGTCCGTTTCGGAATTGACTTCGACAACGGCGCCGCTGGTGCCGTTGGAAATGACGCCGATCAGTCCCTGCGCGGCTATGCGATCCGACTTCTTAGCGGCCTTCGAGAGACCCTTCTTGCGCAGCCATTCGATGGCGGCTTCCATGTCGCCGCCCGTTTCGGTCAGCGCCGTCTTGCAGTCCATCATGCCGGCGCCGGTCCGCTCGCGCAGATCCTTCACCATTGCGGCGGTGATATTGCTCATGTTGGGCTCCTTGACGGACACAGGTCAATTCGAGAGTTGGCGATGCAGAGCGCCCCACTGGGGCGGAATTTCCCGGCCCGAGATCTTCGGCGCCCTGCTGCTTGGTTTTAACGTTTTATGCGGCTTCCGCGTCGACGAGCTTCTTGGCTTGCGCGATCCACCCGTCCTTTTCGATCTGGCCGTTCAAGCGTAACTGCAAATCGAGCGCGGCCATGTTGTCGGGATCCAGGTCGGCGATCTGCCAGAAATGGAAGACGCCCGCATCGTTGAGGCGCTGCTCGATCTTGGGCGTGATGCCGGAGATCCGCTTCAAATCGTCGGCTTCCCCGCGCGGCGCGTCGATACCCTTGAACTTGACGGGCAGCAATTCGGCCGGCGGCTCCGCCAGCGCACCGATATCGACGCCGGCAGCCTGCTGGGCACGCTCCAGGCCATCGAGCGCGGCGCGGGCGACGAGATCACAGTAGAGGGTGATGGCGCGCCCGGCGTCATCATTTCCGGGCACCGGAAAATCGATACCATCCGGGTCACAGTTCGTATCCACAATGGCAACAATCGGGATGCCGAGTTTGCGGGCTTCCTCGATCGCAATCTTTTCTTTGTTCGTGTCGATCACGAACAAGAGGTCCGGCACGCCACCCATGTCCTTGATGCCGCCCAGCGCCTGGTTAAGCTTATCGCGCTCGCGTTGGATGTTCAGGATTTCCTTTTTGGTGCGGCCCTGGGGATCGGCGAGGATATCATCCAGCTGGCGCAAGCGACGGATCGATTGCGACACGGTCTTCCAGTTTGTCAGCGTGCCACCAAGCCAGCGATGATTGACGAAATACTGGGCCGACCGCTTGGCCGCCTCGGCAATTCCCTCGGAGGCCTGTCGCTTGGTCGCCACGAACAGAACGCGGCCACCTTCAGCAACCGTGTCGGAAATCTTAACCAGAGCCTGATGCAGCATCGGCACAGTCTGGGTCAGATCGAGGATATGAATGTTGTTTCGTGCGCCATAGATAAACCCCGCCATTTTGGGGTTCCAGCGGTGAGCCTGGTGGCCGAAGTGCACGCCAGCTTCCAGCAGCTGACGCATGTTGAACGCGGGTAGCGCCATCGGTTTGATCCTTTTCCGGTTGGTCCTCCGCGGGCCGCTTGTGAAGACACCACCAACGGCTTCCTTGTGGAGGCTCGTTGCAGGACGTCCACCGGAGCGTCTGGCGGGGCTTTCAATCCGCCGGGCGCGATCAACCCGCGTGTGAGATGGGCGGCTTATGACGGATTGGAAGCGCAAGTGCAAGAGGCTCGGGCGCGGCGCATTGGCGGCCTGAAGATGTCGAGGTCCCTAGCCGGCAGGCCGGCAGCAGTCTGCGATTAGCGGCGCACGCGGCGGCGAGGAATCTCCTCCTCACTTGCTGGGGTGCCGTCGACTGCCGCATCCGTACCAGGTTCGATCGTGCCGGCGGAGGGCGCCACAGCCGTTCTCGCAGCCGCCGGGTCCACTGGCTGTTCGCAACCCGTCAGCCAGACGTCGAATACCGGATGCTCGACGGCGTTGAGGCCTGGGCTTTCGGCAAACATCCACCCGGAAAAGATCCGCTTTTGCTGCCCATCGAGTTGCACCTCATCGACTTCGACGAATGAGGTGGTTTTGGGTGCTTCCGTTGGCGGGCGCGAATAGCAAACTCGCGGCGTAACTTTAAGCGCCCCGTACTCGACGGTCTCGTTGAGAGGGACTGCCAGCCGCTTGATCGTCGCAGTCACCTTGTCGAGGGCGGCAAAAACCGCCACCCGATTTTCGAGCCGCTGAGCCACCGCCGCAGAAGACGTCAGCGTGATGGTGAGCGACGCGGCAAGCACACTCGGCGCTAACGCCCAGATTGCACCAAACCACCCTCCGATTTGGGGTCGGCGACCATAAACGGTTCGGGTTGCGATGCGGTTGGAGTGTCCAAACGTGACGGTCACTTTGGTGTTCCGCGGTCTGCGCATCTGAATGCGCCCAAACGTCTAGATAGCGCCGAACGGTGCATCCTAATCATGGTGCTTGCGTGACCCCGGGGCACGGACCGCACCGCATTCAGTGCGGCTGCCAGGGCTTGTAATCTCGCGTCGCTTTGGGGCGGTGAGGCGAGGCGCTCAAGATCGATCCGGCCGGACGGCGGGCGCGGGGGGTGCCCGTGGGGTTCATCTCGTGGTCCTTTTCCCAGGGCCGCGCCGTGTAACTCTCCGCCGGCGGCGGTATGTCGACCGTGTGGTGAAGCCAGCCATACCATCCCGGCGGCACTTGCGAGGCTTCCGAAAGATCGCGGTACGTCACCCACCGTCTCGGTTTACCAAGCGGCCCTGGAGCGCCGGATTTCTGCTCATAATAGCGGTTACCGAATTGATCGGTGCCCACCAGCCGGCCATGTCGCCATGTCGTGAGCCGCGTGCCCCAGGTGTTCCCACCCCACCAACTGAAAATCTCGCTTAATAGACCCATAGGCACCTCGCCGTCGCGTCTGCCATCGTCTAGGCGCGGCGCGCGGCCCTGTCCAGAGGCGGCACCCCACACATGGCCTCTTTGAGGCGCGGCACAACGGCCACACTTGTAGCCACATGACGCCCGCGCCGAACCCGTTTTGTGCCCCGCGCACGGCCGAACTCCTGAAAATCCACATGACCCCTCGCGCCGAAACCCGGCACAAAATCCCGCCGAATCTGGTCTAACCGCGCCGTCAATCCCCAACTTGCCAACACTACTACATCTAGTGGTCAGTCGCATCTACCACCCCCAACAGATCGTGACAGCGGTGATCGAATCGTGACAGCTTGCCCAACGTAAGGCAGCGGCCGCGCGCCTCATGTCTGTTCCCGCCCAGCGCGCCGCAGCGACCTTTGTCTCGTGGCTCATCCGGCAGTCCCTGGGTTGCGTGTTCGCGGTCTTCAGCTCGCACGACCCGTGCGGCGAGCTGTCCACGTGATGCCCGAGCCTAAAGGCCTGTGCGTCGTCCTGCACCAGCATGGTTCGTCGAGTGTGTTGCGTCCTGTCGCGTTTCTTCGCGTTGAGCAGCAGCAGTCCAGAATCCGGGGGGATTTCGATGAAGATCACGCGCCGCTTCACCAAGGCCGGCCAGTCACCGTACGCAACGATCGCGTTCCGCCGGGCCACCTCCGAAATCAAAAATCCGGACGGCTCGATCGTATTTCGCCTCGAAGGCTTTGAGGTCCCGGAGCACTGGAGTCAGGTGGCGGCCGACATTCTCGCGCAGAAATATTTTCGCAAGGCCGGCGTCCCGAGGCGATTAAAGAAGGTGGAGGAGAACGCCGTGCCGTCCTGGCTCTGGCGCTCCGTGGCCGATCAGGACGCGTTGCGCCTGTTGCCCGAAGGCGAGCGGATCGGTGGGGAGACGGACGCCCGGCAGGTGTTCGACCGGCTTGCGGGAACTTGGACCTATTGGGGTTGGAAGGGCGGGTACTTCTCGTCTGAAGAGGATGCTCAGGCCTTCTTCGATGAGCATCGCTACATGCTGGCCATGCAGATGGCGGCTCCCAACTCCCCGCAATGGTTCAACACCGGCCTGCACTGGGCCTACGGTATCGATGGTCCAGGACAAGGCCACTTTTACGTCGACTACCAGACGGGCGAACTGAAGGTGTCGTCGTCCGCCTATGAGCATCCTCAGCCACACGCCTGCTTCATCCAGTCCGTTGAGGATGATCTCGTCAATGTAAATGGAAT
>JAKALI010000202.1 GCA_021813195.1 Pseudomonadota bacterium | reverse complement strand
TTCCGATCTCATTGGACCCGGGCCGCTGAAAAATCACGATGGCGCTTGCCACATCGTCATTGAGGTAGGCATTGACGGTGTAGTCCTGAGAGCCGAGTTCGACACGCGCGATGTCCTTCAAGCGCACAACCGCGCCGTCCGGATCTGTCTTGACGACGATATTTTCGAATTCCTCAACGGATGCGAGACGGCCAAGTGTTTGCACTTGGAGCGTGAAGGCCCCGTCGGAATTGGCAGGCGCCTGATTGATGGCTCCGGCAGCCACCTGCGAATTGGCGGCGCGCAGCGCTTGCAGCACCTCTCCCGCCGTCAACTCGCGTGCAGCAACCCGGCCCGGATCGAGCCACACGCGCATGGCATAGTCGCGCGCGCCGAAGATGCGGATGTCCCCGATGCCGTCGATGCGGGCGAGGCGATCGCGGACGTAGAGGGCGGCGTAGTTGGAGATATACTGCTGGTCGCGCGTCCCGTCGGGCGAGAACATGTGGACGACCATCATCAGGTCTGGCGAGGACTTGCGCACCGTAAGCCCAAGCCGACGCACATCTTCCGGCAGACGCGGCTCAGCAACAGAAACGCGATTTTGAACCAGAACTTCGGCCTGGTCGACGTTGGTGCCGGGCTTGAAGACGACGCTGATTGACAGCCGACCATCCCCCGTCGCCTGCGAGAAAATGTAGAGCATGTTGTCGACGCCGTTGACTTCCTGCTCGATCGGGGCGGCGACGGTGTCCGCGAGGGTCTCAGCGTTGGCGCCGGGATACGTTGCCGTGATGTTGATGGTTGGCGGCGCAATCTCGGGATATTCCGAGATTGGCAGCATGCTGCCCGCTATAAGCCCGACGATCATGACGATCACCGACAGCACGGCAGCGAAGATCGGTCTTTCGATAAAGAAATGCGGAAGTTGCATCGAGCCTCGCAACACTCAGGTCCAAGCCGCGCTCTGGGCGGCCCGACGATCAGCGGGTCGCCGCCGCTGAGCCGCTATCTTTCGCGACCACCTCGATGCGACCGGGTTCCGCCACGACTTTCACGCCCTGGCGGACCATGGGGTTGGCCAAGCCATTGATGACAACGCGATCGGCGGGATTGAGGCCGCTGCGAACGACGCGTAAGCCGCCCTCCAATGGACCGAGCTCGACCGGCGCTCCCTTCACCGTCTCATCCGCATCGACCACAAGCACGATCTTACGCGCTTGATCGGAGAGAATCGCGCTGTCGGGAACGAGGAGAGCATCGGTCTCGCCACCAAACAGTCTCACACGACCGAACAGTCCAGGCTGGAGAAGTTCATCGCGATTTTGGACCACAGCCCGCCCGCGCATCGTCCCGGCGCGTGGGTTCAGCGCATTGTCGACGAAATCCAGCTGTCCCTCATGCACGAAATCGCTCTCATCCGCCAGGCGAATGCGGACAGGATGAGCGGTTTCGCGTCCAGATGTGCGCGCGCCGGACAAGCTCAAGCGCGCATAGCGCAAATAATCGGTTTCCGCGACATCGAAAACAAAGTGAATCGGATCGACGGTCACAATTGTTGCCAGGAGTGTTGTCGAGCCCTCCCCGCCATTCACCAGATTGCCCGCATCAATCTTGCGATCAGAGATGCGCCCTGCGATTGGCGCGCGCACTTCCGCCCACTCCAAATGAAGTTCGGCGGTACGCAAAGTTGCCTCTCCGGCACTTAAGTTTGCCCGCGCGACCGCGAGATCGGCTGATCGCTGATCGAAATCGCGCTCCGTGACCGCTCGGGATTTGACGAGTGGACGCGCCCGCTCCACTTCCGCCATGCCGAGTTCGACCTGGGCCTTGGCACGCGCGACTTCGGCACGAGCGTTTTCGACCGCCAGCGCAAACGGACGTTTATCCAGCGTGAACAGCAGATCGCCAGCGGCGACCGTTTGCCCATCTTTGAAATGGATCGTCTCGATGAAACCCGACACCCGCGGGCGCACCTCGACGCGTTGCATCGCCTCAAACCGGCCCGTGTATTCGTCCCACAACACAATGCGCCGCTCAAGCGGATTGGCGACCGTTACAGTTGGCGCGGGAGGCTGGGAATGCGCCTGGATTGCGAGCATGGCTGTTGCTGCTTGTATCGCCAGCGCAAAGACAAGCAGGCGCTGCAGCCTGGTGCCGGCCATCGCCTTGAGCCACAAACGATGACAGTTGGGCGGGGCACCACAGACCATCACAATTGCCCCTGTCCTCAAAGCTTTGCCCAAAGCGGGCGATCCTGTACACTAGGTTGACCGCTATCGCTGCCAAGTCAAGCGCTCGCGCCGCCATGGTTGGCTCTACGGCCCGGCCGTCCTCACGGATTGCCGAAATTTGCGGTCTGGCCACGATCCCTCAAACAGCGGGCCCCGTCTCGATGGGAAGCCCGTTGTCGCGGCCCCACTCGGCCCACGCTCCGTCATAAACCGCAGCGTTGGTCTGGCCGATGACCGCCAGGGCGAGCGAGAGGATCGCGGCCGTAACACCCGACCCGCACGTCGTGATGACCGGGCGCGACGGATCGATGCCCGCTTGCTGGAAGATCGCCACCAGTTCCTCACGTGATTTCAGCGTACCATCCTCATTCAAGAGTATCGCGGAAGGGATGTTGCGCGACCCCGGAATGTGACCGGACCGCAGACCCGGCCGCGGCTCAGGCTCGCGGCCCTCGAAACGACCAGCAGGCCGGGCATCCACGATTTGGATGGATTTGTCCGCGATCGCGCGGCGCATATCGTTCAGATCGCGCACCAGATCGTTGTTTTTGAGTGGTGTGAAGTGACGCGCCGTACGCGGTACGGGCATGCCATCTTCCAATGGGCGACCCTCGGCCTTCCATTTGGGCAGCCCGCCGTTCAAAACCGCCACATCCTGATGCCCCATCACGCGGAATGTCCACCACACGCGCGCGGCGGAAAACAGGCCAAGCGTATCGTAAACGACGATGCGCATGCCATCGCCTATACCCATCTTTTTCATGCGCGAGGCAAACTTGACCTGCGAGGGCAGCATATGCGGCAGATCAGATGTTTCGTCACTGAGATCATCGATATCGAAGAACACGGCCCCTGGAATATGCTCTGCCAAATACTCCTCGCGCGCGTTGCGCCCGGATGTTGGCAGATGCCACGAACCATCGATAATAACTAGCCCGGGGGTTCCAAGATGCCGAGCAAGCCAATCCGTCTCGACGACCCAGTTTTTGGCGCTGAAAGGCACGTCCGATCACTCCGCTCGATTGGGGGAGAAACGAGGCACAAGGCGAATGGTGAGCCGGGAGGGAATCGAACCCTCGACCCCATGATTAAAAGTCACGTGCTCTACCGCTGAGCTACCGGCCCATTCGTGAGGTGCTTGTAAGCGGGTGTCCCTGAGGGGTCAAGGCGACCTCTGGCGCGGCCATCTCGTTCCCACGACATGCGGCGGATTGCATCAAGCAACCCAGCCAGTCGCTTCGTTTCATACATCTGGGTTGCCATCCCATCGGGGGCGAAATCGTGTAAAGAGCGCGACATCCCTTTCATCATGGGCTCGAGCGCCAGACGCGAGCGGACAAATTATGGACACCTCTCACAATCCAGCATCGGGCTCGGCGATACGCCCGCAGCGCTCGGAACGTCTCAGCGACCGGCCCCGCGCGATCCTCCTGATGGTGTTGGCGATCACGTGCTTCTCCGCGCTCGATGCGTCGGCCAAGTACCTCGGCCAGCACTACGGCCTGCCGGTGGAACAGGTCGCCTGGTCGCGCTTTATGGGCCAATTCCTTGCACTGATCGTGCTCGTTCCGACCATCGGATCTCTGTCCTTGCCCGCCCTGTTCAGGACGAGACACCTCAAGTTGCAGCTCGTCCGGTCGACTCTCATGGCATCGACAACCGTGCTCAACTTTCTGGCGCTGGAGCATTTACGCCTCGACCAAACCGTAACGATCGTATTTCTCGCTCCGCTCGTCGTCGCCTTGCTGGCGGGTCCGCTGCTCGGCGAATGGGTTGGTTGGCGGCGTCTGCTCGCAATCCTTGTCGGCTTCCTCGGCATTCTCGTTGCCGTCAATCCCGCCATCGGCCCCGTACACCCGGCTGTTGGCTATTCGTTCCTTGGAATGCTCGCTTATGCGCTGTTCATGATTCTGACGCGCTACATGGCGGCCTTCGACCCGCCCATGGTCACCCTGTTTTACTCCATGTTCGTCGGCGCGTTCCTCGGCGCTCCTTTCGCGCTTGCCGCCTGGCACACTCCGCCCGATGGCTTGTCCTGGCTGCTCCTCGCCGCGCTTGGCGTCTTCGGCGGCCTGGGACACTGGCTCTTTTTGCACGCGTACCGGCTTGCGCCGGCATCGACCATCGCGCCGTTTCTCTACATGCAGCTGTTGTCGATGATCGCCTTCGGCTATCTCGTCTTCGGCGACGTCCCCGATCTCCAGACCCTGGCCGGCGCACTCATCATCGTTGCCTCCGGTATCTATCTGTTCCACCGCGAACGCGTGACGCAAAAAGGCGAGACAGAAAGCTCCTGAAGCGGTCAAGGAACTACTGCAAGAGAACCGGTTAGCCGGACTTTCGTTCCCTCCGCCCAGCTGTTGAACCGACCCTCGCGGATGGCAGCCCGCATCGCCGCCATCAGGTCCTGATAAAACGCGGTGTTGACCCAGGACAGGATCATGGCGCCGAGATACTCTCCCGACTTGACCAGATGGTGCAGGTAGGCGCGCGAATACTCACGCGCGGCCACGCACGAGCTCTGCTCGTCGATCGGGCGCAGATCCTCAGCAAAGCGCGCGTTATGGAGATTGAGACGGCCCTCCCACGTGAAGGCTGTGCCGTGACGACCATTACGCGTGGGCATGACACAGTCGAACATGTCAATGCCGCGCCGAACACTTTCGATGAGATCGAGCGGCGTGCCGACACCCATCAGATAACGCGGTTTGTCCTGAGGCAAAAACGGAAGGGTTGCCTCGAGCGTGGTCAACATCGCCTCATGACCTTCACCAACCGCAAGCCCACCAACAGCGTATCCCGGAAAATCCATCGCAACGAGAGCCTCAGCCGAGCGGCGTCGCAATCCGGCATCAATCCCGCCCTGCACGATCGCGAACAAGGCCTGACCACCACGAGCCAACCCCGTGGTCAGATGGTGCGCGAACGCGCGCTTGGACCGTTCCGCCCAGCGCAGGGACAATTCCATCGCTCGCTCAACGTCCGCGCGTTCCGCTGGCAATTCGATGCACTCATCAAACTGCATCTGGATATCGGCCCCGAGCAGGCACTGTATTTCAATCGAGCGCTCGGGCGTCAGCAAATGTCGCGAACCGTCGATGTGCGATTGAAATGCGACACCCTCCTCCGTGAGCTTGCGAATGGTGGCAAGCGACATGACCTGAAAGCCGCCGCTATCGGTAAGGATCGGACCGGGCCAGCGCATAAAAGCGTGCAGCCCGCCAAGTCGCGCGACCCGCTCCGCACCCGGACGCAGCATCAGGTGATAGGTGTTGCCAAGAATGATGTCCGCACCAGACTGGCGCACCTGTTCGGGATAGAGCGCCTTGACGGTTCCGACCGTTCCGACAGGCATGAAGGCCGGCGTACGAATGACACCTCGGGGAGTGTGAATTTCGCCCATCCGCGCCAAGCCATCCTGCGCAAGCAAAGAAAAGCCAAATCCGCTGTGTGCATGATCCATGATTCTGGCGTCTAACCTATTTGCGCCGCAGGAAACAGCAGGCATGCATCGCCATACGAATAAAAGCGATACTCTGCCGCGATCGCATGAGCGTACGCCGCGCGCATGGTCTCTAACCCGCTGAATGCCGAGACGAGCATGAACAGCGTCGAACGCGGGAGATGAAAATTCGTGAATAGGACATCGACCGCCCTAAAACGATAGCCAGGCGTAATGAAGATCGACGTCTCACCCGACCATGGCGCGATAACTCCATCCTCGCGCGCCGCGCTCTCGAGCGTTCTCAAAGCCGTGGTCCCGATGGCTACGATGCGCCCGCCGCCGGCGCGGGCCACGTTGAGTGCAGCGGCAGTCGCCGCGGATATCTCACCCCATTCCGCATGCATCACGTGATCGTCCGTGTCGTCTGCCTTCACCGGCAGAAACGTGCCGCCCCCGACATGGAGCGTCACGAAGTGATGCGCGATCCCGCGTTCGCCGAGCGCTGCCAGCAGTTCCGGGGTCAGATGGAGACCCGCGGTCGGAGCGGCCACGGCTCCGTCCTTGGCAGCGAACACGGTCTGATAGGTTCTGCGATCTTCGGGTCCAGGCGGCCGCTTTGCCGCAATGTAGGGCGGCAGCGGCATCTCACCGACGGCGTCGATTGCGCGATCCAGTTCCCAGCCTGCCACATCGAAGGCCAATTCGACTTCGCCGCCCTCGAACTTGGCCGCGACCGTGGCATCAAGCGCTCCCATCAGGCAACTCGAGTTCATATGGCCAAACCGGATCCGATCTCCTGGCTCGAGCCTCTTGGCCGGCCGTGCCAAGGCTCGCCAACGATCCTCCCCGCTCCGTTTGAGGAGATTGACCGACACGCGTGCGCGGGCCTCACCCCGCACGCGTTCGCCCGTCAGTGCGGCCGCAATCACTCGGGTGTCGTTGAGCACGAGCACGTCGCCTCGGCGCAGGATCTTTGGTAAATCCCGCACGATCCGGTCATCGAGCTTCTCATCCGGGCGCACGACGAGGAGCCGCGCTTGGTCGCGCGGCTCGACAGGGGAGAGCGCAATCCGATCTTCCGGGAGATCGAAGTCGAACAGGTCGGTCCGCATGAGTGACGGAATCTCATCGAAGGGCGCAGTTGGCGCCAACTCGTGCGCCAGCTAGCACTGCGCCCATCGGTTCGGCAAGGCTCGCGCGTCAATAGATGGACGGCACGTGCATCTCTGCCGGCACAGGCGCGCGATGATAATTGGGATTGCGCACCCGTTCGGGCAATACCACCGGATTACGCGGGACTTCGGTGTAAGGGATCTGCGAGAGCAAATGGTGTATGCAGTTGAGGCGAGCGCGCTTTTTGTCGTCGGCGTCAACCACCCACCATCGCGCCTCCGGTATATGGGTGCGCGCCAGCATATCTTCCTTTGCCTTGGTGTAGGCCTCCCAGCGCCGGCGGGATTCCAAGTCCATGGGTGAAAGCTTCCACTGCTTGATTGGATCATTAATGCGCATCTGGAAGCGGAAGTG
>JAKALI010000201.1 GCA_021813195.1 Pseudomonadota bacterium | reverse complement strand
GACCAGATGATCTCCCCTCGGTCCGCTCGTGCCAGCCATCCAGTTCTTGACCGTGCGCTCGTTGGCCGACGTCCACGCCATGATCGTCTTGACCGCGCGATGCGATCCGCCGAGCTCGGCCTGCAATGCCTGACCGATCGCTGCTGCGTACGTTAACTCATCGGCGTTGCCGTTCGAGCCATTCGGAAAAAGATTGCCCTTCTTCGGAAACATGTTTCCGGGCCTCCGCAGCTACAATGATCGCGGCAGTGCTCTCGATGTCTGCCGAACGATCCATCCTGGCGGTGAGGGGGCACGACTGACCGCCGGTTGTGGAGCGGTGGTGAACGAGGTCGGCAACGACGTGAATTCGCTGCAGGGACGCAGCCATGGCAGTGCGCGCAGTACAGTACGTTCGAATGTCCACCGAGCATCAGCGCTATTCGACCGAGAACCAGGCGGACGTGATCCAGCAGTATGCCGCCCGGCACGGCATCGAGATCGTTCGTACCTACGCCGACGAAGGAAAGAGCGGACTTAGCCTGTCCGGGCGCGACGCTCTCAAGCGCCTGATCGATGACGTTGTCCGCGGCGGCGTCGATTTCGAAATCATCCTCGCTTACGACGTCAGCCGCTGGGGCCGGTTCCAGGACGCCGACGAAAGCGCCTACTACGAGTACATCTGCAAGCGTGCCGGGATCAGCGTCCACTACTGCGCCGAGCAATTCGACAATGACGGCAGCCCCGTCTCGACCATCGTCAAGGGTGTCAAGCGCGCCATGGCGGGAGAGTATAGTCGGGAGTTATCGGCCAAGGTGTTCGCCGGTCAGTGCCGGCTGATCGAACTGGGATTTCGGCAAGGCGGCCCTCCCGGCCTCGGGCTGCGACGCTGCTTGATCGACCAGAATGCAGAGAGGAAGGGATACCTCGCGCGCGGCGAACACAAGAGCATTCAAACCGACCGCGTCATCCTGGTGCCGGGCCCTACCGAGGAAATCGAGGTGGTGCGCGGGATCTACCGAGCGTTCACCGAGGAGCAGAAATCAGAGCGCGAGATCGCCGCGAATCTCAATGCGCGCGGCATTCCGACCGACCTCGGCCGCCCTTGGACGCGGGCGACGGTGCATCAAGTCCTGATCAACGAGAAGTACATTGGCAACAATGTCTGGGGCCGCCACTCGTTCAAGCTCAAGAAACGGCACATCCGCAACAGCCCCGAGAACTGGTTGCGTGCCAACGGCGCGTTCGAGCGGCTTGTCGAGCCGGAACTGTTCGAGGCTGCGCAGTCTATCATCCGCGAGCGCGCCGTCCGCCTATCGGATGACGACTTGCTCGCCGCCTTGCGGAGGCTCCTGGAATACCACGGCTACCTCTCCGGTCTCATCATCGACGAGTCCGACGCGGCGCCGTCCCGCGGCGCTTATCTATCCCGGTTCGGCAGTCTGCTGCGGGCCTACCAGCTGATCGGCTACACGCCTGACCGGGACTACGAATACATCCGTGTCAACCGCGAACTCCGGAAGTTGCATCCGGAAATCGTGACTCAGGTTGTGGCCGGCGTCGAAAGCACTGGTGGTCGCGTTGAGCGCGACGCCGCGACCGACGTCTTGACGGTCAACAGCGAGTTCACGGCATCCGTCGTGATCGCCCGCTGCCGTCAGACCGAGGCCGGGTCTCTACGATGGCACATCCGCCTCGATACGGGCCTGTGCCCGGACCTGACTGTGGCGGTGCGATTGGATGCGATCAACCGCTCGGCGTTTGACTACTACCTGTTGCCCCGCCTCGACATTGCGTTGCAGCGCCTGCGGCTTGCCGAGCACAACGGCGTCTCGCTCGATGCCTATCGATGCGACACGCTGGACGCCTTCTACGAGTTGACCGCCCGTTCCGATCTTGCGGAGGTTGCGTGATGAGTGATCCCATCGTTGAAGAGATCCCGATCGATCGCATCAGCGTGATCAATCCTCGCGTCAGAAACCGGCGTTCGTTCCGCGAGGTCGTCGATAGCATCGCGCATCTCGGCCTGAAGAAGCCGAGCACCGTGGCCCGGCGCGACGGCCCGGATGGGCCAACATATGATCTGATCTGCGGGCAGGGTCGGCTCGAGGCCTATCAATCCCTCGGCCAGACCACCATACCCGCCATCGTGAAGGAGGCGGACGCCGAGGACTGCCTGTTGCAGAGCCTTGTCGAGAACTGCGCTCGTCGAAAGCACGATCCGCTCGACTTGCTCCGCGACATCGGCGGCATGAAGGAGCGCGGCTACGACGAGGGCGCCATCGCCGGGAAGACGGGCCTGACGCTCGCCTATGTGAAGTGCGTTACTCACCTTCTGGAGAAGGGAGAGCAGCGGTTGCTGCGCGCGGTCGAGACCGGTCAGATCCCGATTTCCGTGGCAATCGATATTGCGAACGCCGACGATCTCGACGTGCAGGCCGCGCTCCGAAGCGCCTATGAGAAGAACCTGCTGCGCGGCCGCAAGCTCATGAACGCCAAACAGCTCATCGAGCAGCGCCTGAAGCGAGGCAAGGGCTCCGCAGCGAAAGGACGGCGAATACCGGATGCGACGCCCGACGCGGTGTACCGTGCCTACAAGGATGACGCCGACCGCAAGCAGATCCTGATCCAGAAGGCCGACGAGACGAAGGGCAAGCTGATCTTCGTGTCGGAGGCCCTGCGCTCGCTGTTCACGAACGACGGCTTCGTCGCACTGCTGCGATCCGAGAAGCTCGACAACCTTCCCCGCAATCTGGCGAACCGCATCCGTAGCCAGGAGACCGCCGCGTCATGACGACAAAGGATGCGACCAAGCCGGTCACAGCGGCGTTTCGTCGGGAAAGCCTCCGCATTCCGATCGACGACATCTTGCCGCTTCGCGTAGTCACCCCGGCGATCAAGGCCAGCCGGAAGTACACCCAGATCGCCGCGTCGGTCATTGAGGTGGGGATTGTCGAGCCGCCGATCGTGGCGCCGGATCGGACGACGAAGGGGAAGTACCTGCTGCTCGACGGCCACCTTCGGCTGGCAATCCTGCGAGACCATGGCGCGACCGACGTCGTCTGCCTCGTGTCCACCGATGACGAAGCCTTCACCTACAACAAGCGCATCAGCCGCATCGCGATCGTGCAGGAGCACAAGATGATCGTGAAGGCGATCGAGCGGGGCGTCTCGGAGCAGCGGATCGCCAAGGCGCTCGACGTCGATGTGCCGTTTCTACGCGCCAAGATTCGACTTCTGAAGGGCATCTGCCCCGAGGTCGCCGACCTCTTGAAGGACAAGCACATCTCCATGAACGCGATGTCGTTCCTGCGGCGGATGGCGCCTCTCCGGCAGATCGAGGCCGCCGAGCTGATGGTCGCCATGAACAAGTTCACCGCCAACTACGCGCAATCTCTGCTGGCGGCGACCCCGCGCAACCAGCTGATCGAGCCCGACAAGCCCAAGCGCATCAAGGGGCTTTCGGAAAAACAGATCGGCCTCATGCAGCGCGAGTCGGCGAACCTCGACCGCCAGTTCAAGCTGATCGAGAAATCCTACGGCGCCGATCACCTCGATCTGGTGCTGGTCAATGGCTACGTGGCCAAGCTGCTCGGCAACGCAAAGGTCGTCCGGTTCCTGGCCCAGCACTACGCTGAAATTCTGGTCGAGTTTCAGAAGCTGGTCGACGCGAAGACCGCTGCGCCTTGAGGAATGGACGTCGATGGGGACCCGGACCCATGAAGCGCGGGGACCGCGGGAGACGCCGCACAGTGGGGCGGATCAATCGCGGTGGTGGGGATGGCGGCGAACCCGTTCGGAGCCCACCCCGGCCGTCGGTCCGCCTGGAGCATTGCGTTCACTTTCGATCGCAGCGCCGCGACACCCAGATCAATGGATTGTGCCGAGAGGTCCTCCTGCCCCGCAGCACTTCTTGTACTTCTTACCCGAGCCGCACGGACAGAGATCGTTGCGGCCGACCTTGGCGGAACGGACGGGCTCCAGCGTCGGCGCCGGCACCGCGTTCGGCCGCCATGTCGCTGCGCAACGCAGGATGGTCGTCGGAAGTTCGTCGAGGATCTTGTCTCTGCGTGCATCCGTGATGCGGCTACCGTAGACCTCTGGACCGGCGAGCGCAACGATCGGATCAATCAGCCGGTCCGTGCGTTTCGCTTCCTTGCCGGAGCGGCCGAGTGAGCCGTGGAACTCAAGCCCATGCAGGAATCCGTCCGCCCAGTCGCGTCCGATATCGTCGTCGCGGTAGTCGATGATGAGCGGTGTTACGGGGGCACCTTGCATGATGCCGCCGGCAATCGCATTCCAGCGGCGCATCAGGACATCGAAAAAGTACTGCGCCTGCTCCATGGTATCGAAGCCGGCCGACCCGTCGTCGCCGCCCCAGATCGCACCGAGATAGTCGGACGGCCGCACGACATCTGGTCCGGCGATCAGCGCGGTCAGGTAGCCGTCGAGCATCTCGATGCTCATGCTTGTCTCCGGCACCTGTCCGCTGTCGAGAAAGCCCGACAGCCATTCGAGCTCGACGGAGCTGCGACCGGCCGCCTCATCTTCGCCGGATCGCAGGGCGACACCGCCATCAGCAGCGATCTCGATCTGGCGCTCGAGCCATTCCACGGCCTCGACCGGATCGTCGATGGCCATGATGCGATCCTGATCGAGCTCGTGCGGATCGCTCGGGTCTGCGGCTGCGGCCTGGAGCACGCGCAGCGTTTCCGCGCGGTCGGCATCGCGGTAGTCGGAGAATACACTTTTGGTTGCCCACGCGCGCTCAAGTGTGGGCTGCAACTCGCAGAGCCCCAGGTGCGCGACGGCGTCCTCCCAGCCGATCCACGCGATCGAGGCCTCCGGCAGCAAGCCTTCGCGCTCGACGCGCTCGATCAGGCCGGCCACTTCGGCGCGGTCGATCCGGCCGTCGCAGGAGAGCCGGGCCAGGGCCTGGAACAGCCCCCATTGCACCTGCCAGCTCACGGTCGGATCGGCGGCCAGATCCATGAGGCCGGGCACATCCCCATCCCACAGGCTCAGGATCAGGCGGGCGGAGCCCTCGGCCGCACCGCCGCCAATGAAGTGCCGGATGTCCTCCTCGGGCAGCCTCAGGAGATCGCGAAGGGCAGGCCACGACTGCGTGTCCTTGGCAGCCGCCAGAACGTGAAGGCCGCGGAGCAGCAGCTGGACGTCGTCGGGGACCAGCCAAACGCCGTCGATAAGCTTGCGCGCCAATTCGACGATGCGGGGCCGCAGGTTTTCGACCTCCGATACGCCGGCTCGCAGCGCCTCGTTCGGCACACCCGCCGAGGTCGCAAGCTCGCGGATGATCTCGTCGAGGGTCATGTAGGCCGGGATCCAAGAAACGGAAGGCTGGCGATGGTCTATTCGGTCACCTTCGCCGCGGCAAGGCCAGTCGCGGCACAGGGCGCTTCGATTTCAGCGAGACTTCGATCCTTGAGCGCGACACCGGTCACATACATTGCAAGCGCCGCACCAACGAGCCACGCAAGATTGCGGGGCGGCGGCGTCGGCCGCGATGCTGTCTGGGCGGATGTTCGAGTTACCGTTGAGCTCGGCGTCGGCCAATCCGGCGCGGAGAGCACGTTGGCGATCGAGACGGCCGCTGCTGAGGGCCCAGCCGATGAACTGGACCTCTCTGCAATCGTCGAACCTGACCCGTTGCTGTCATCGCGGGGCTCGTCCCCGCGATCCATCCCTCCGCGCACTCAGAGCGGGGTCATCGGCCGCACTCCGGGCAGCGAGGGGTAGAGATCCACCCAATGCGGGTTGTCGTGCTCAATGAGGTTGGTCTTCCAGGCGCGCGGCCATTCCTTCATCGTCTTCTCGCGCTGGATAGCTTCGCAGATATCGGCGAACAGCTGGTACCAGACCAGCGTATGCACCTTGTACTTGCTGGTGACCTTCGAGCCGTCGCCGGCGCGATGCCGCTCGACGCGGCCGATGAGGTCATTCGTCACGCCGATGTAGAGCGTGCCGTAGGGCCTGCTCGCGAGCATGTACACGAAATACGTCCGCATGGTGCGCTCCGTCAGGCTCCGGAGCATGCCGCACGATGGATCGCGGGGACAAGCCCCGCGATGACACTCGCGAAGGGGAGATGTCTCTTCCTGGCCCGGGGCAGAATGTCACCTGACGGCAGCTGCTAAAGGTGTCGCGCGAGCGTTCTCTATTCCGTTCCCGGATCGGCGGCTGAGCGCTCGGAGGGATCGGCCCATTTCATCAGCCTCGTCGGCGATGGATGAAGAATTCCCGCCAGCACCCTTGAGGGCCCCCTCCAAAAGCCACGCGCCACATGGTATAAGCAAAGCCGACTTGCAGCTCTGCCCCAAGCGGGCGGGGCCGCGGGCGCCAGAACCTCAGAACGACAATCCGATCCACCTGAGGTGACCGCCGCCCGCGTCATCGCGCGATCACGCGCGCTCAACGGCACCTCGCAAAGAGAGTGTCGTTTGTATGAGCAATCTGACTATCAGCCACCTGCCCGTAACCGGGCTCAAGCCCTACCCGGGCAATGCCCGAACCCACAGCGCCAAGCAGATCGCCGAGATCGCGACCAGCATCAAGGCATTCGGCTTCAACAACCCCGTGCTCGTCGACAAGGCCGGCACGATCATCGCAGGTCATGGCCGGGTCGCTGCGGCGAAGAAGCTCGGCCTCGAGACGGTGCCGTGCGTGCGGCTCGAGCATCTCAGTGAAGCGCAGAAGCGCGCCTACATCCTCGCCGACAACAAGCTTGCCGAGAAGGCCGGCTGGGATCGCGAGATCCTGGCCATCGAGCTGCAGCACCTCGCCGACCTCGATCTCGATTTCGACATCACGGCGACGGGCTTCGAGATGGCCGAGATCGACCTCCTGCTCTCGGGCACCGACGCGGAACAAGCCGATCCGGCCGACGCCATCCCGGAGGTCGCCGTCGGTCCCGCTGTGACGCAGCCCGGCGACGTCTGGCAGATCGGTCCGCATCGTTTGATCTGCGGCGACGCGACCCGGTCGGAGACCTACGCCCGCCTGCTCGGCGGCGGGCGCGCGCAGATGGTCTTCACCGACCCGCCGTACAACGTGAAGATCGATGGCCACGTCTCGGGCCTTGGCGCCACCAAGCACCGCGAGTTCGCCATGGCCTCGGGCGAGATGACCGAGGCCGAGTTCACGCGCTTCCTAAAGGCCGTGTTCGTCAATCTCACCGGACATGCTGCCGATGGCGCGATCCATTTCGTCTGCATGGACTGGCGCCACGTCGGCGAAGTGCTCGCCGCCGCGACCCCGAC
>JAKALI010000200.1 GCA_021813195.1 Pseudomonadota bacterium | reverse complement strand
TGACAGCCCTCGGGGCGCGATCGGGGTCGAAATCCACTCGCGCTTCAGCACCAATGACACCCAAGTGCTGCACGGCGCGGCGTTGAAAGGTTTGGGCATCGCGATGATCGGGCGCTACATCGCGCGAAAATCGCTGGAGAGCGGCTTGCTCGTGCCTCTACTCTCCGAATATCCGATATCCGATCTCTGGCTGAAAGCGCTCGTCCCGCAGAACAAGCTTAAGCGCGCTTCCGTTCAGGCATTGCTGCAATGGATCAAGGCCCGAGTTCAGCCGTTACCTCCATGGGATCGGCCATGAACTCTTGTCTGACTAACATGTTTACTGTTCGCCCGGCCATGCCATCGGAACTTATCTCGGAATTGCGTATCCGGCTCGGTTGCAGGGTGCTGGCAGAGCCTCTTGCCCTGTGACCCAGCCTCGGGCCGCACGGACCACGGGGTACGGTCTTCGTGGCCCTCGCGATCAGCACATGTCAGGCACCACATCGACGGTCGCTGTGTCCGCGGTGCACAAATTCTGATGCGTACACCGATAGTGCAGGTGCCTGATACGTGTACACGCTGATAGCCAGGATGAAATCCACGAGATTGTCCTGAGCACCAAGTGGCAGGAATACGCATTCACGATAGGTGATACACCAGTTGGCATCGTTCGCAGCCATCGGTCCGCGAACGGCGTACGGTTCGCCGGTCATGCGAATGTAATCGTACAGGGCATGGCTACGCTCGGCAAAGAGCGGTGCACGAACGGCGATTTCCCTGATGGTTTCTCCGCTAAAGTCGGCCCCGCGCGCTTCAACATGCGCGTCACCGACCAGCCGGAAGCGATAGTCACCGCCGCCATCAAGCACCTCGATCAGCGCAACATGGCGCAGAAACGGCGCCATCCGCCGGATCGAAAGCGCTTGTCGTGACGGAAACTGGCGGCTGCTGCGCAGCGCATCCCAATAGGCCACGGCTTGGATCGTGGCCGGGTCCGAGAGCTCCTTAAGCGTGATCCTGTGCGGCGAGGCAGGAACTGATGATCTGCTCAAGTCACAGCCCGCATGGACGCTCATGGTTAGTTATCCCCGGCATGACGCCTGCGTCAGCGTCCGCCACAAAAACTAATTTTGACTGAATTCGAAGCTGCATGGACACAGCGATCATGGCGGCACTGTGTTGGCGATTGCGATGCAGGTGTGGCACCCTACAGCCCTCGCGCCTGCGCCAGAGCATGACCGATCATCGAAACCGCCAGCGACGCCCCGGTCACGACCCCGAGCGCCCCATTGGCCATCGATTCGATCCGCTTGGCGTGCAAGTCCTCACAGAAAACCTCCCGCAAGAAATTATGAACAACTTCAACACGATCAATGGACTTCCGCATCGTCTCCCGCGCAGCTGATTCGCGATCCCGCCACGGGTAGGCGCCTCAAATCAGGCAATCGTGAGTCCCTCAAAAATGAGGGGATTCTTGAGCATGCAGAGATTGAAAATCGCCGATGCGCGCCGGTAGGGTGCGTTACACTTGAGAATTGTTTACCTATTGACCCGCAGCCTATATCTCACTACTTGGGCGTGTACGGCGTATTCCAACCCGAATACATGAGACCGGCAAATGCACACCAATGTCGTGCGCTACGACGCCTTGAGCCTCTTGGCCCGTTCACCCGATCCCTATTACCAGGTCCGCAGTGCACCTTCTCATCCGAAGGCCGTGGCGTTCCTCGACACCTGGCGGGCGCACGCCCATGAGCGTGATCTCGTAATCAGCAAAGACCTGCCCTCGCGGCCCTTCGCGCGATTTCTCGATAATCTCATGATTGCCGAGCCAATTGAGAATGATACGGACTTTCGCATCCGTCTGGCCGGATCCTCGCTGCGCCAGCGCTACCAGCGGGAGGTGAGCGGCGAGCGATTTTCAGCGCTTTTTTCGCCCTTGATTGCGGAGGAAAACATCGCGCGATTGCGCAAGGTCCAAAGAACAGGCACACCGTCTATTCTTTCGGCAGCGATCATCATCGACGACGCGCCGAGGGTCCAGTACGAGGTGATCCTGCTGCGGGTGCTGGCACCGGATGAGACAACCATGTGGAACATTGTCGGCATTTTCATGCAGGCGGTGCAACCGCCGCAGTGAACGGGCCACTGCCGCAATACGTAAGGGGACAGCCGCGTGAACGCACCGGCATTTGACCAGCTCCGTGCCTTGGTGATCGATGACGACAAGCACATGCGCAAATTGCTGCGCTCGCTCCTGCTGGCGCTCGGCTTTCAGGATGTCGAGGAAGCTACGAATGGCTTGTCTGGATACGATGAACTTCGTGCAAAGAAGCCGGACTTCGTGCTCACCGATCTGTCGATGAAACCGCTTGACGGCATTGCATTCACTCGCATGGTGCGCACGGCCGCGGACAGCCCGAACCCCTACCTGCCGATCATCATGGTGTCGGGGCATGCCGAGCGCTCTATCGTGGAAGACGCGCGCGATGTCGGCGTCACCGAGTTCATCGTCAAGCCGGTCACGCTGCAGAACCTGCAATCGCGTATCACGGAGATCATCGAGCGGCCACGCCCCTTCGTGTGCTGTCCGGCTTATTTCGGCCCCGACCGCCGCCGCCGCGTCCATGCCGCCTACGCCGGCCCCTGGCGTCGCGCGGTGGATCGGCAGGATATGAAGATCGTGTAGAGCGCCAAGGCGGAAGTGGACGGAACGGCCGGGCGTTCACGCACTATGCCTGCGATCACGACGAGGCCCGTAACCGGGGCAGAAGTGTTTTCGAAATGGCCTAATATTCGGTGGGATGAAAAGCCGGTTGAACGGGCAAGCACTTGCCGGAACATGCCCCAAAGCTCCATCCTCCCTCGGGCCATATCCGACGGTTAACGTAGAATTATGACTTTACCGCCAAATTGCATGCCAGCGTAACCGGCAACGGACCCTGTAGTACGTGACGGCGGCGCGCCGGGCGGGGGCCTAGCATGACTGTATCGGACAGCCACAGCAGCGGACTGGATGTCGCGCCAGTGACCCTGCCCACGCTGGCGTTGGTCGCGGCCGTGTTCTTCGTCGGCAGTTGGGCTGGGATTGCCGCGACCTATTTCACCGGTCGCATTGCAGCCATCTGGATCGGCAATGCCGTCGCCATTGCGGCGGCGCTCAAGACTCGCCGTAAGGACCGTCCCACGGTACTGGCCGTGGCCTTTGCTGCCAACGTCGCTGCCGATCTCACCGTCGGTGATCCGCTGTTCCGCGCTGCGGTGTTCTCGCTGGCCAATGCGGCCGAGATCACGGTGGTGGTAATGGCTGTATGCTTACTCAAGCTCGATCGCGATCTTCTCAGGCCGAAGACGTTGCTGACTTTTTATGCCGTGGCATTGGGCCCGGCCCCCGTGGTGTCGGCGCTGATAGCCGGGATCTATTCGCAGCTGGTCGCGGGCACACCGTTCTGGGGAACGGTCCACGAATGGTATGTCAGCGACGCGCTCGATCTCATCATCCTGGTGCCGCCCCTGGTGACGACGCAATGGCGCGACTTCGTAGCCTTGTTCGGAAAGGCGGAGCGCCCCGTTACGATCTTGTTGCTGACTCTCTTGGTGGCGGTGATCGTCGTCAACCTCGTCGCTTCGAACTACCCCCTGGTATTTCTCTTCTTCCCCATCGTCCTCTTGTTGACCTTCTTGCGCGGCTTTGCCGGCGGTGCGATCGGCCTGATCACGTCTATCACTTATCTTCTGACATTGACTTTGTTTGGCCCCGGCGCACCGTCGATGCACGGCCAAACGATACGCGACCAGATCATGGTCGCGCAGATATTCGGCGCGGTGCTGAGTTTCACCGTGGTGCTGGTGGGCGCGACCCTGGAGGAGCGCCGCCAACTGGAATTGCGTATGGTCTATGCCATGTCCGAGGCTGACGCAGCGCGAGGTGAGGCGGTGGACGCGCGGGACGCCGCCGAAGCTGCAAACCGCACCAAGTCGATGTTCCTGGCCAATATGAGCCACGAGCTGCGCACGCCGCTCAATGCGGTGATCGGGTTTTCCGAACTCATGCACAGCGAGCTTTACGGACCGCTCGGCGATGCCAAATATCGCGAGTACGCTCAACTCGTCCACGACGCCGGTGCCCATCTGCTCGATCTGATCAACGACGTGCTCGATATGTCGAAGATCGAGGCCGGCGGGTTCGAAATCGATCGCCAACGGCTTGACCCGTGCCAAGTCGTGACCGAGTGTATCACGCTGGTCTCGGGACGCGCAGCCGACGCCGGTGTGGCACTCTCTGCCGATCTGCCCGCATCGCCCACCATGGTCGATGCCGACCGTCGCGCCCTCAAGCAGATTCTCCTGAACCTTCTGTCCAATGCCGTGAAGTTCACGCCCGCCGGCGGCTCGGTCCGGGTCTGGGCGACGATTGAGCCGGCCCGCTTCCTGCTCGGTGTGGAGGACACCGGCGTGGGTATTCCGGCGCAGGAGGTGGCGCGGCTGGGCCAGCCCTTCGTGCAGTTGCGCGACAGTGCAAACCTCACGCACAAGGGAACGGGGTTGGGCTTGGCCCTGGTCCGTTCACTTGCCGAACTTCATGGCGGCGCCATGCGCGTCACCAGCCAAAAGGGTGTCGGCACCACGGTCACCGTGGAGATTCCCTTTGCAATCGAAGCCCGTGAATCTCCGCAAGACATTCGCGCAGCCTGAACATGCCGTGGCTCGTTCATGGATTATCCGGTAGACCGCACTTGCGAGCCGATGGAGCTGGATTGCGCCCCGAGGACGGCCCTCCAAAGAGGTAGCTCTCGATCCACAGAAATGTCGTTGTGCCGCGGGCCGCATGATTCCAACTTGGCGTCCAGCGGCCTGTCTTCGCGCCAGGCTCAGCTCAGGCCTTTGCGCGCCGGCGCGGAGCACCAATCTTCTTGCCCGGCTCGCGTTCTGGTCTAGTTAAACGTACGCCCTCCCCTTTATCGCCTGCCGGGATGAACTCAACACCGGCTCGGATTAACGCCTTCTCCACGGCGTCGAGAGTGCTCATACGCGGGTCCACGACACCACGTTCCAGTCGCGCCAACGCGTTGAGGGAGATGATGGCCTTGTCGGCCAGCTGTTGCTGTGACCAGTCCAAGAGGGCACGGGCCGCTCGGATTTGCCGCGGGGTGATCATCTCACCACCATCGACACCCAGAGGTTTTCTGCCACTTATAGGGTAATAATAAACCCTATTGTGTTTCTTTTATAGCTTTATAGGTCGCATTTAGTCAGCGTTCTTGGACGATATAGCCGTTCGTTCCGAATCGCCCCCGGCGGACAGATGGGGATTGGCCATGCGGCGGCAACTATGAGCGATGAATTGATCAATTGTTTCGTAGTGATGTTCCAACATGGGACATACACTGCCGTACGCGATTCTGTGAGAAGCCGGGAAGAGATTTTCAGCGATTTCAACAGAGACCGCGCTAGCGACGCCCCAAAGATCGTAGAAACCGAGGTGATCGTTCTGCCGCGTGTACCGTCTGCACAAAAGGAAGGAAGAGCGGCACGCTTCACGCATACCCTAGCCCATCTAGAGCGCACAGAGCCTGGTACGCTCTTCGTCGGGGTACTGGAGAACGACGACTATTACAGGATGCGCGTCGAGGCCGATCAGGAACGGCAGTCTCGTGAAGACGTCATTCACCGCGAAATCGAAGCCACCGCGCATATCTGGCAGCAAGAAATCTTCTTCAAAGATATACCCGCAACCTTGAAAGAACGCATTCGGGTCAGGAAGTCGGGCTGCTGGATTTGGAAAGCGGCCACAGAAGTTGCACCATATCGCAAAGTGTACAGGAAGCTGCGTGGCATGATCCCGCACGGCTCAATCCTGCGGCACACCTGCGACAACCGGTGCTGTGTCAACCCCAACCACCTCATTCCCGGAACCCAGATGGACAACTGGAACGACATGTGGCGACGCGGCCGGGCGCCTCAACAGCGCAGACGATAGACGCCAGAAAATACCTCGCATCGAACATTTCGGTGATGCACTCGCTTCCGTACAGATTGAAGCGCAGTTTGCATGCCGACACCAATTGCCCCCATCAGCGATGTAATCGGCGCGCTCAGATCGCATGCGAGACATTCTACCAGATCACCGCTTGACGCCTGGAATCGTTCAGCGGCAATTCGATTGCGATGTCGCCAGCCAGTTCCATCTTCTTGCCACGCCGGATAATGATGTAGAAGCCGCCGCCGCCGAATTCGTCACGGATGAATTCTTCGACGGATTCAATAACGGGACCGCTATAGAGATACGGCGTAATGATCTTCTCGTCGATGAAGCGGTAGACGTACAGATGCAGGCGCGGATCGCCGTCAGAACGGAGATCATAGAATTTCTGCAGCCGTTTGTCGTCGGCATAGATATGGGCCATGGGTCTGTTCTCCACAGTTGCAAATGTCTCCTGTCCTTACCCGAGGCCCACGTAATTCGAGCATACCTCTCTTGCGCGATTCCGGTCACCACAAAATTTGCCATCGGCACGCGATACGCCGCAGACGGACCATAACATTAGGGACGTGTTGCAGCCGGATCACAGCGATCTGAAAATCTGCCGACGCGAGAGCCGCGATGAATCGTCGGCAAAGCGCTGTGATTTTCGGGTGTGTTGGCAAGTGTGTTCGCCGGTGTGTTCCAAGTGTGTTGGTAGGTGTGTTGCCACCAGCACCCATGAAGCACTCTTTTAGGAATACACCAGCAGACAGCACGTTCCTGCGCTGTTCGCCTCGATAAGAATAGCGGCATCTGCTCTTGACCAGGGGCTTGCGAAGGCTCATTCAACAACAAGCATCACTCTTCAGCGCAACGGTTTCCAAGTTCTTCTTGATGGAGGAAACCGTGCCACGCGATCCCACCTTGGTCATTCACGTGCGCTGCCGTCGACCGCCGGTCATGATCGCCGCGCGCGCGGAGTCGACATGCAAAGCGTCTGTGCAACGAGGATGCAATCTGTGCGTCAGGGATTGCATGGATTGCAGATTCGCATCATCTCTGCGTTTTGCATCCCGAATGCACCGGGGGCGCCTCTTGGCTGATGTCAGTCCTCCGACGCAATTGACCGGCAACGCGCCTTCGAGATCGCGCCGGTTGGCGAGAAGCGTCTCAATGCAAGTCGGACGCCTGCCCGGCCAGGTGGCCGGGCGCCGTGAGAAACTGCGCTCTGTTGCACGCCCGCTGTCGTTCTCAGCATCAAGTTGCCAGCGACATGCCTGCGGACGGATAGGGCTTCTTGCGATGCCCCATGT
>JAKALI010000199.1 GCA_021813195.1 Pseudomonadota bacterium | reverse complement strand
TCCGATCTCGACCTGAGCCCGCAGATGCTGGATGTCGGGCGCCGGCGCGTGACCGAGCGGGGGCTGAGCGACCGCATCGCCCTTGTGCAGGGCAACGCGGAGAGCCTGCCGTTTCCCGATAAGTCTTTTGATGCCTATACGATCTCCTTCGGCATCCGCAACGTGACCCACATCGACCGAGCGCTGGCGGAAGCATTCCGCGTCTTAAAGACGGGCGGGCATTTCCTATGCCTGGAGTTCTCGGAATGCCAGGTCCCCATCCTCGACAGGGCCTACGATTTTCATTCCTTCGAGATCATCCCGCGTTTGGGTGAGCTCGCCGCCGGCGATAGCGAGTCCTATGCGTATCTCGTACAATCGATTCGCAAATTCCCAGATCAGGAGCGTTTCGCATCGCTCATTCGCGAGCAGGGCTTCGCCAATGTCAGCTATCGGAATTTGACCGGTGGCATTGCGGCGATCCACTCAGGCTGGAGAATTTGAAATTCTCGCGCGCGGTTACCCCTTGGAGCACGATGGTTCACAGGGTTGTGCGATGCGCCGACTCGACAGGCTTTTCGAGTTGACCTATATCTTGTTTTGAAGAATTCTAATCTGCGGAGGCCGACGGCTCCGCGAAGGGAGACGGTCCCATGTTTATCCAAACCGAAGCGACGCCCAACCCGGTGACGCTGAAGTTCATTCCGGGCAAGCCCGTCTTGCCAAGCGGGACGGCCGATTTCCGCTCCAAGGACGAGGCGAAAGGTTCGCCGCTCGCCAGCCGGCTATTCGAAATCGACGGGGTGGCCGGTGTGTTTCTGGGCTCCGATTTCATTTCGGTGACCAAGTCCGGTGCTGAATGGCAGCATCTGAAGCCCATGGTGCTGGGTGCGATCATGGAGCACTACATGTCGGGCGCGGCCGTAGCCGAGGGTGCGAACGACGAGGCCGACGAAAACTTCGATCCCGCCGACGCCGAAGTCGTGGCGACCATTAAGGAACTGCTTGAAACGCGCGTGCGGCCCGCGGTCGCGCAGGACGGCGGCGATATCACGTTTGCGGGGTTCCGCGATGGTGTCGTCTATCTCCACATGCGGGGCGCCTGCTCCGGCTGCCCGAGCTCAACGGCTACCCTGCGTCACGGCATTGAAAACCTGCTGCGCCATTTTTGTCCGGACGTGCAGGAAGTCCAGGCGGTCTAAGCGAACGTTATCGTCGCGCCCGCGGAGCCAGCCGCGAGATGAGCGCTAATCATCCCGGCATGAAGCCCTGCTCCGATGAGCAGGGCTTTTCGTTAGATGCCGCATAACCAAGGAGCCATCTTCATGTCTGAACCCCTGAGCACCGATGCCCTAGCCCAACTCTTCACTGCGGCTCGCACCCACAACGCCTGGCTGCCCCGCGAGGTGCCGGACGCCGTGCTGCGCCAAATCGTCGATCTCATGAAATGGGCGCCCACGAGTGCCAATTCGAGCCCGGCGCGCATTGTGTTTGTGCGCTCAGCGGAGGCAAAAGCGCGTCTCAAGCCTTTGCTGATGGAAGGCAACGTGGACAAGACGATGAGCGCCCCGGTGACCGCGATCCTTGGTTTCGACCTCGACTTCTACGAGCATCTGCCGCGCCTGTTTCCCCATGCCGATGCCAAGAGCTGGTTTGCGGGCAAGACCGAGTTCACCGCAACCAGTGCCTTCCGTAACGGCTCTCTTCAAGGTGGCTACTTCATCCTCGCCGCGCGCGCCTGCGGCCTCGACTGCGGCCCGATGTCGGGGTTCGACAATGCTGGCGTCGATCGGGAATTCTTCGCAGGGACCCGCATCCAATCTAATTTTTTGTGCAACCTCGGCTACGGCGACGCGCAAGCGCTCTACCCGCGTTCGCCGCGATTTGATTTCGACGACATTGCGCGCATCGTGTGATAGGCCACCACGGTTCGCGCTCGCCAGGTTGGCCAGGAGCTACTGGTCGCGATAGCGCGAAAGGGTCCGCCTAAGCGAGCCTGACGGGGAGATGGCCTTGTCATGGATTGTCATGAACGGTGTGTAGTATCCGCGCGATGAATGTGCTGGGTTTCGATACGTGCTTC
This sequence comes from Pseudomonadota bacterium, assembly GCA_021813195.1. The sequence goes on along the minus strand of JAKALI010000199.1, from coordinate 5,219 downwards.
GATAGTTGTTCGGCGGCCGTGCTCGTGCAAGCCGCTGACGGACAAGTGCAGATCACAAGCGAGGCATCCCACATGCGCGCGGGCCATGCTGAAGCCCTGATGCCCATGATTGCCCGCGTTCTCGCCCATGCCGGCATTTCGCCGGCGCAGATTGATCGCATTGCGGTGACGCACGGCCCGGGAACATTCACCGGTACGCGCATCGGAGTCGCTGCGGCGCGCGCGTTCGGACTGGCGCTCTCGGTGCCTACCGTCTCCTTTTCGAGCCTGTGGTGCATCGGGGCCGCGGCGCTCGAACGCTGGAAGGGCCGTGGGCCGAGCGGCGAGGTGATTCTCGTCGCCCACGATGCCAACAGGAGCGAAGTTTACGTCGAAATCCTGGATGCTGAGGCGCGAACGATTCTAGAACCCCAGGTGCTCTCGCTATCCATGGCGGCCCAACTGTTGCCCGATCGCCAGATCCTTGCCATCGGAACTGGCGCGGCGGCATTAGGTGCGGCCGCCAAGGGCCTTCGGGAGAACGCTTTTCCAATGCGCGTGGTGGAAGGTCTCGCCGCGGGCACGCCAGAGCTGCTTCCAGACGCACGTGTCCTCGTGCGACACGCGATGAACGCCAGCCCCAACCCGGGACCGCTGATGCCTCTGTATTTGCGGGCCCCGGACGCCAAACCACCGTCCAACATGTCAATCGCGAGGGCTATGCGATGACCGCCGTAACCGGACGCGCCGATCCGCGTAATCTCAGCCTGCTTCTGGCCGGACCTGAGCGTGCGGACGATATGGCGCGTGTGCATGCTGCATTGTTCCAGCCGGCCTGGGACGCCGACAGTCTGCGACGTCTGTTGGAGAACACGAATGCCGTCGGCTTCGTAGCCACGCAAATCGCACCCACCAACGTTGTCGGCTTCATTCTCGCCCACCTCGTCTCCGACGAAGCTGAGATCCTGACCCTCGGGGTTGATCCGCACTGGCAGCGCCAAGGGATCGGACGGGCTCTCGTCGAGGGCCTAATGCGCGCAGCCCAGCGTGCCGAAATCGGCCGTGTTTTTCTCGAGGTGGCCGAGGACAACGCCGCCGCAAACGCTCTATACGGATCGCTTGGATTTGAGATTTCTGGCCGGCGGACCGGCTACTATCAGCGCGCTGGAGGCCGCGCCGTCGACGCCATCACGATGTCGCGGGCACTTGCACCTTGAACCGACCGGCTGATCGACCCATCCTCACTTTATGAGCAGACTGCGCGCCGCGAGTATCCTAACCGGATTCCTGGGTTTAACCGTGCCGCTCATGCCGGTGCAGGCGGCCCTGCTGCGTGTTGCACCAAAGGCGGCGCGAAATCTGCCGCACTGGTATCACCGCCGCGTCTGCCGCATTCTCGGCTTGCGGTTGGAAATTGAGGGGACCGTCGAACGCTCAAGGCCCGTCCTGCTGGTCGCCAACCATACCTCTTGGTTGGATATCCCCGTGCTGTCCGCGGTAGCACCCGTCTCCTTTGTCGCAAAGAAAGAGGTTGGCAACTGGCCATTCGTGTCTTCGCTGGCGCGCCTACAGCGCACGGTGTTCGTGGACCGCACGCGACGCACTTCCGTAGGGGAAACGGCTGGAGAAATTGCCGAGCGCTTGAAGGCGGGCGACGCCATCGTCTTGTTTGCGGAAGGCACGTCGAGTGATGGCAATCGTGTACTGCCCTTCATGTCCTCGCTGTTCGCCGCCGCGCGGCCCGTCGGTGTGGACTTTAGCGCTTCGAACGCTCCCGTCGTGCAGACTGTTTCACTCGTTTATGCTCGTCTCCACGGCGTTCCTATTGAGCGCGCTGACCGGCCACTTGTCGGCTGGTATGGAGACATGGAGATGCAAAGCCATGCCTGGGAGTTGCTGAAGGCAGGACCGCTCGATGTCGTGGTGAAAATCGGTCCACCCGTCGAGCTTGCGGATTTCGCTGACCGCAAGGATTTAGCGCAACGCACCGAATTGGCCGTGAGGGAGGGCGTGGTGCGCACTCTTCGCGCGCGGCCCCGCGGCGAACCTCTCAGCGTGACCCAACCGCCGCAGGTGTCCCGAAAAGTGCCGATCCGGCGTGCCGACGGCGGCAATTGGCGCTAACTTTGTGCTGGGTTTAGATTCGATTTTTTCCTCGACAATCGCGCTCGAGAATGCTGCATTGCAGCATAAGCGAGATCGGCGCTAGCATTTGAGGCATGAGCCAAGGGTCCCGTCCCTGCGCGACCTTCGCCTGTTGCGGTATCGCGGAGGAAAGTTAGCGAACCGACTGGGTGTTTCGCTCCAGCTGTACGCACACGCAGATCGTCGGAGGGCGATCAAAATGTCCGCAAAGCCTGACGATGGGACCGTGAAAAGCAAAGTTTTCGTTAAAACGTTTGGCTGCCAGATGAACGTCTATGACAGCGAGCGCATGACGGAGCAGCTCGTCACCAACGGCTTTGAGGAAACGAACGACATCGGCGAGGCGGACCTCGTCGTCCTCAACACCTGTCACATTCGCGAAAAAGCAGCTGAAAAAGTTTACTCGGATTTGGGCCGCATCCGCGCGGTGCGCGAAAAACGCCGCCGAGATGGGAAAGATATGCGCATCGCCGTCGCCGGCTGCGTCGCACAAGCTGAAGGTGCGGAGATCATCGCGCGGGCGCCTGTGGTTGACCTGGTCATCGGCCCGCAGAGTTACCACCGTCTCCCGGAATTGCTGGAGCGCAACCGCCAGACTGGCGAACGGCTCGTCGAGACAGCATTTCCTGACGTGGAGAAGTTCCACCATCTGGGTGAGGACCGTCGGCCGCGGGCCGTCACGGCGTTCCTGACCGTGCAGGAGGGCTGTGACAAGTTCTGTACGTTCTGCGTCGTACCTTATACGCGCGGCGTGGAGTACTCCCGCCCTGTGGCCGATTTGGTGCGCGAGGCCCGCCGGCTTGTCGCGCAAGGTGTTCGGGAACTCACGCTGCTCGGCCAGAACGTCAACGCCTATCATGGGGTCGGCGACGACGGTCGCGAAGTGACCTTGGCGCGACTCATCGAGGAGTTGGCGGCGATCGATGGACTTGAGCGCATTCGCTATACGACGAGCCATCCCCGCAACATGACGGACGATCTCATTGAGGCCCACGGCCGCGTGGCCAAGCTCATGCCCTACTTGCATCTGCCCGTGCAGTCCGGTTCCGACCGAATTCTGGCCGCCATGAACCGCAAGCACACGGCCGATCAGTATATCGAGATCGTCCGGCGCATCCGCCAATTTCGGCCGGATATCGCGTTGTCCACGGATTTGATCGTAGGGTTTCCAGGCGAGACCGATGATGATTTCTCTGCGACCTTGCGGGTGGTCGAACAGGTCGGTTTTGCTCAGGCGTTTTCATTCAAATACAGTCCGCGCCCCGGCACGCCGGCTGCCAATATGGACGGCCAGGTTCCCAATGACGTGAAATCGGAGCGGCTGCACCAACTCCAGGCCGTACTGGTGGCGCAACAGGAGCGCTTCAACGCCTCTTTCGTTGGGCAGACGGTGCCCGTCTTATTCGAGCGCACGGGTCGTGACGACGGTTATCTCGTTGGCCGCACACCCTATCTTCAGCTCGTACAAGCCCGAGCCAGTGCGGAATTGTTGGGCCAAACACACGCCGTGAGCATTGAGCGCCACGGGCCGGCCAGTCTGTCGGGTGTCATCGCCGCGTCGTGAGAATCCGCTTCTCAAGCATCGGGCCCCCCATTGTCGGTGGGCTTGCCTCCCCTGCGATACGCGTCCCTGTTTTCAAGGGCGGCGGCTCATCTTATGATGCGGCATAATCCGGCGTCCATCGATCGGGCGCCAGGGTGCAGGAGAACCTGATTGAACGGCTATCGCGGTCAACCGGCCTCGGGTGCAGGGCGCTCACCCAAGACACAAAGCGCCGACGTCCGGCTTGTCGTCCCTTTCGAGGACAATCGCGCACTGACGAGTGCTCTTGGTGAATATGACGCGCATTTAGCGCTGATCGAAGACCGCATCGGGATCGAAGCGCATCCCCACGGCAATGTCGTCACACTCAAAGGCACCGAAGCCGGCTGTTTGCTCGCCCGCGCGGTGCTCGAAGAGGCCTATGGCCGCGCTCTGAAGGGGGAAACCGTAAGCGCCGGAGACTTGGAAGGATTTATTCGTCATGCCCGTCAGGACCGCAGTGTGACCGGGGAAAGCCTGGCGCAAATCGCAACGCGGCGCCGAATCGTAAAGGCCCGCACGCCAGCGCAGAGCGCCTACATCCGAGCTCTTGATTCGACCGACCTTGTCTTTGGCGTCGGGCCGGCTGGAACGGGCAAGACGTATTTGGCCGTTGCCTATGCCGCGCAGTGCTTGGAACGCGGCATTGTCGAACGGATCATCCTGTCGCGCCCGGCGGTAGAAGCGGGCGAGCGCTTGGGCTTTTTGCCCGGCGACATGCGCGAGAAGGTGGACCCCTACTTGCGTCCGCTCTACGATGCACTTGACGATGTGCTCCCGCCCGAGAAGGTCGAGAAGGATATCGACTCCGGCGTCATCGAAATTGCGCCCCTGGCGTTCATGCGCGGCCGCACTCTCGCCCATTCATTCGTCATTCTCGATGAGGCTCAAAATACGACCAGCATGCAAATGAAGATGTTTCTGACGCGCCTGGGCGAAGGCTCAAAAATGGTCATCACGGGTGATCCATCGCAGGTCGATTTGCCGCCTGGCATGCGCTCAGGTTTGGAGGAGGCGGTAGGCCTGCTTGCGGGCGTCAAGGGCATCGAGACGGTGCGCTTCACGCAGAGCGACGTGGTGCGCCGAGAACTGGTTGCGCGCATCGTTGCCGCCTATGACAAGGCCGAAGGAAAAGCATCCTGATGCCGGACGAACCGGACATAATGCGTCGTCCCACACCAACGGACGCGGAGCCAACCGATTTTTCGGAGACAATCGCTTGGCTTCACCTCGATATCGTGATCGAGGATGACGAATGGCCTGATCCAGCTGCCTCCGCCGCAATGATTGAGCGCGCTGCGGCGGCACTCGCCAAGGAAGTCTCAAGTCCCCATGGCGGTGTGATGGAAGCCTGCCTGGCGCTGTCATGCGATCAGGATGTCCGGCGATTGAATGCCGAATTTCGCGGGCAGGACAAGCCGACCAACGTGCTCTCCTTCCCCGCCCGCGACGTGCTTCAGAACGGGCCCCAATCACGCCCGTTCTTAGGTGACGTGATCCTTGCCCGCGAGAC
>JAKALI010000198.1 GCA_021813195.1 Pseudomonadota bacterium | reverse complement strand
CCGAGCGTTGCCAGGGTGCTCGGCAGATAGCGCGTGCGCCCGCTGCTGACCTCGTCGAACAGCTCGCGGTAATACCGCAGGGCCCCATGCCCAGCGTGGCCAGCCTTGACCGTTTTTTTCTCGACGTCCTCCATCGTGCGGCCGAGGCCGACGAGGCCGCCGCTGAGGGATTGCACGGCCCGGAGCTGCAGCGCGCGCTCGGCGGCGTCGCGCTCGGCGCCGCGGAAGCCCGCCGTCGTGAAGTTGTTCAGCCGCTCGACCTGGGCGGTGAAGCGCTGATATTCGCGCGCCGCAGGATCGACCGAGGCCACGAAACGGCGCCAGCCGGCCTCGGTGAGCACCGCCGACCGGCCGACCTTCTGGGTGGCGACATCGAGGCGCCCGGTGGCCGCTGTGGCCTGATCGGCCGCCGCAGACATTTCCTCGGCACCGGCGACATAGTTGCCGGCGTCAAGCTTGGCCTGCCACGTTGCGGAGTTGACGACATCGACCATGTCTCACCTCAAAGTTTGGCGCGCGCCGGGAACCGGGGAATCGCACCCGACGCGCGCTTCGCGAAGGAAGGCCCACCAACCTTTCGCAAACTCAACATCCGAATTCCGTCCAATCTGCCAGATCCCGCCGAAACCGTTTCATGTTGCCAGTGAAGAGCGGGGGCGCCAGCTTGCCGATCGCTGCAGCTTCCGCTTCGATTTGGGCAAATCGGACGTCCTCAATGCGCTCGGCGAACGACGGCGCATGACCAGCTTCGGCCTGTGCGGCCCATTTCGCATGCAACGCGTCGACGTCGAGCGATCTTCGCTTCATTTCAATACCGCACCGCTGCCAGGCGTGCCGCCTCACGGCGCCGCGCGGCGGGGTCGCGGAGTTCCTCATCGAGTTCAGCATGGCGCTTCGCCTCGCGTGCAGCCCAGAATTCGTGTTCCGGGCGCGCCAGGGCGAGGCATTCGGCCTGCCGTCTGCGGAAATCCGCAGATCGCTCGCCTTCGTCGCCGTCCTGATCGTTCATGCCCATCACATCGGAAACGTGGCCACCAGCCTCCATGATCGCAGCATGAGCCGATTTCAGTTTCGTCATGTTCGCGGCAGAGATCTTCTTGCCTTCGCGGTCGAGCCTTCTTGCCGTAACGATTGCACCGGTGTCCGCAGGAACGCTCACGAAACTAACCTCGAGCAGCTCGGAGCGGGTTATTTTCATTCCGTCACGAGGCCGATTGGGGGTGATCGGCTCCGCTTCGATGACGTCAAAGCCGATCGAGAGGTTTCGGACGATTCCGGCTTTCACCATCCGCTTGGTCTCGTCCGCTTTTTCGCTCGTACCATCGGGCGCGAACTCGATCTCCAGGCGAAGATTTCCGTCGCTGTCGACACGACCACCGGTCGGAACCCCAACCGGCGCATTGGGGTCATGTCCCCACAAGATCGTCCCGCTGCGCAGGAACGCGCTAATATCCATCCCGCGCATGACGACGATGTGGCCATCGCGCGCCCTCTGAGATGTGCCAGCGATCGCTTCGACTGTGTTGGGACCCAGCACCCTTGTCGAACTGTTCAGGAGCCGATTGATGTGACGCATCATTTTTCTCCTTCCGCCGGCAAGCGGCTATGCATCGCGTCGCTCGCGTCAAGCTCGGCTAATGCTTCGGCCGAGATAATATCGCCGACGCATTTCTTGGTGAGGCGTATGGCGTCAGTTAGCGCCATCGTAACAACATCGCCCTCGACAAGCTGCCGCCCCGCCGGAAATTCGAGGCCACCCCGGTGGACCATGAACATCACCTCGCCTTCCGTTGGTACTTCACGGAGGACCGGTCGCGATTTCTGACGGTAATGGCGATCATCGTCGAGTGATACCGGCCGAGCGCGACCGGTATTCGTCGGCGGTTCCTGGCGTGGCGCCGGCGCGGGTGTCGCCGCGACTTGCGCTTTGGCGCCAAAGCCTTCTTCCAGCGTGGCCAGTAACTCAGGCACCAAAAGCGGATTGCCGCCGACGTGCGGGCCAAGATTAATTTCGCGAGCATCCCTATCGAACCCTGCAGATTCGAGCGCTGCCTTTGCCTTTATCAGCCGCTGAAAAACGTCTCGCGTTGTCTTCGCAGAGGCCAAATATTCCTGGCGCAGAGCAGAAACCGCGCCCAAAAGGTCCGCGCGCAGCTTCGCTCGTTCCTCATTCTGCAGAAGATCAAGCGTGGCGCTCACCTCTTGCATCTTCGCGCGAATTTTCGTGGCGCGATTCGCGGCGGCCTTGGCATTCGCCGTCGCCTTCGTGATCGCGTCTGCATCCTCGAGCACGTTGCACTGTGACTCGTAGTGTTCAATCTGCTGGATCAGCTCGGCGTGCTGGGCGTTGAGACCGTCAAGCTGGGCAGCGACTTTCGCGGCGGTGGTTGGCATGAGTTTCTCGATGACCTGAAGCTTGGCCATGTTCCCTGCCGTTGCTGATTCTCGGTTACGCGCCAAGATTGACACACCCAGGCGCGATCTCGATCATCTCTTGGGCGCGCCCTCGCCAGCCCATGCCCAACTTTTTGCTATGAGCTTGCGAATCCGGTCATGAGACAGAAATTCTCCGTCGCCCGTGGCGCGCATGATGGCGAAGTGGTAGGCGTGCCGCTGGTCAGCCGGTCTCTCGTAGTGGCGATCCCGGTGCCAGCTGCTGGCGCGATATAGACGCAAATCGGCCAAGATCCAGCGGGCCACATCGGAAGGGATACCGACTCTGCCCGCGGCGAGCGCGAGATACGCATCAGGCAGCTCCCGGCGGCGGAGCCTATCAAGCGCGTGCCGGCTGAATAGATCGACAAGCGCTATGCGCGTTCGATAGTCAAGTTTTTCGATTTCTGCTCGAAGTGCCGCAATATCGCCAGCACCGGGCGCCGCGTCATGCGGTGGCGAGGTGCTGGTTACGAGCGGCGCGGGAGACATCGTGATCGCCCTTAGCGTTCGGGCAGCGGGACCGGGCGCCGGGCCGGTTTGGGGCCGCCCGGCGCGACTCGTGGCGCCAGCGCGGTGTCAAAGCTCCAGCGATCTCGCCATCGCTGCGAATTCAACCCCGCTACCAACGCGTCCAAGCGTTCGAGATCAACGTCGGGACGCGCGCGACGCTCTTCGATTGCGGCTTGAAAATGGGCCTTCACCAGCGCGGCGGCGAGGAGCCGACATTCAGGGCTTTTCGTTCGATCACCGGCTCGCCCCACCAAAGACTCGATATCTTTGACCTGGTCGAATGTCTCGTCGATCTCGCGACGGACAATTTTCAACCGTTCATCGTCCTGTTGATCGTGAAGGCCGACGCCCCGATAAGTCTCGATTATTGGAATTCTGTCGTTCACGGCGTTTTGCCTCCTTGAAGCAGGCGCAATGCGGATTCGACGACACGATCCGGCGCGTTGCTCGGCTTGACATCACCGCCAGCTCCATCGACTGGCTCGACAACGGCGAGCAGCGCCTTCTGCGCAGCGACGTTGCCGGCATCGCCCGCTTCGGCAAGCCGCGCGAGCATTTCAGCGCGGACTATCGCGCTGCCGTGCGCGAGTTCATGAGCGAAGAGTACCCGTAGCTTCGCGACATCGAGGCCCAGCACAGCGCCGATCGATATTTCGTCCATGCCGTCCGCGACACACAGGGCCACCTGCCGCTTTAATGCACGCGTACGTTGTGCGGCTGTGGGCGCCTTTTGCGTCGCATCGGCACCCGACGCGAGTTGCAACTTTGGCTTGTTGAGCGACCCCCTCTTTCTTCCCGCTCCGTCTCGTCGGCCACCGTGCGTCGCCATCTTGATATTTTCCCATGGAATCATGATTTTGATCATCGCGCGCGCGAGAGTTCTGAATGGGCCCATGTCCGGATGAAGCCCTCCCAGCCATCCAGATCGAAACCCCCTACCCCAGGCGTCGGCTGCATGGGGACGCCGTTGCCATGCAGAGGACTAATCGGCGGATGCGGGCGCGTCGGGTTCATTGAGTCCACCATGGGCCCGACGCTTCGTCGTTACATTCGATCTCTGGCAGTAGAACTGGCGCGATTGCCGCAAGGGCCTGTTCAATCGAGGGCCGTTCCTCTTCGGCAGCACGAATCAACGCGCGCGCAAGCGACCGCGCAGCGCACCACAGGTCGGCTCGTGGTCGGTCGACCAATTCCCTGATTGGCGTTTCAGCAGCACACGCCGCCAGAGCTCTGCCGCGAACGCCCAGGGCGTCAGTGGGTGCCACAACGTTCATCGCGTCGCCCTCTTTGCACGCAAAGCGCGTCTTCGCGCTGCCCGGCATGGGCGACAGTAGCCGTCACTTGGCGCGGGTGGCGCAGCTAGGCAGGCGCTGCATAGCGTTCCGCCATGGCGAACGTAGCGGCGACGACCCTGTGCTTGTCGCCGGAGTTTCACGTGCGACATGAATTGGGACGCGTTCGACTCGGGAGTATTTACGGCCGCAACCTCCCGAGCCTTGCGGTCTGAGGTGTCGGTCTCAATATCGGTCTTGGTTTTGTTTTCTTTCTGTCTCTTGTCTCTGTATTTCGATACCGTCGCGGCACAGTCACCATACCCATTGCATAGGGTATCGATAGCCGTTTCGGCTTTGATGAGATGGCTCATGCCGCCCTGCCCTTGCTGCCACCAACGGGTAGCAGCATCGACCGCTGCTCTGGACCGCGCCGGAGGCCAACATTCTCCGCGGCGCGTCTGACGATCTCGTCATAGGCAAACTGACAGGCCTCAGAAGCGGCTTGGCGCAACCGATCGGATTGGATCTTGGCAATGAATTTGTCTGTGCCTTGCTTGTGTTTTGGGTTCTGCGGCACATTCACACCAAACCAGTCCATGACGAAGATTTCGTCCGAGTCCGTATCATGAAGGACCAAACCACCCTTCACGAGAGCTTCAAGCGCGGCCGCATAGTCGGCATGGGTCCACTGTAGGTCGTCGCAAGCATAGCCAGCAGGTAGCCGACAGCAGCCACTGCTGTTCTGATGCGGCGACGTTTTCAGGTACAGGTATAATAATCGCTCATTGCTATGCTCGAGCGCTCGAAATGATTTCGAATGCCAGAGCCCTGCCTCGACCATATTGAAGCCGCGCATGAAATTGCCCTCTATGCAGCGTTCTTTTCGCCAGGCGAACGCAGTTGCTGGCCAAGCCACGCGCGGATATCTTCACGTCGATAGAAAATGGCGCGTCCAATTCGGCAATATTTCGGACCGCGTCCCTGGCAACGCCAGGAACTGAGCGTCTGTTCCTTGAGGTTGAGCAATCGCGCAGTTTCAGCGCTGGGGATGAGTTCTTCGGGATCAACGAACATCTACCACCTCGATTGATTAGGTGGCAGGAGAATGGACGGTGGGCGCGATCGTTCGAAGGCGCGGAAAATAACTTATTTCCCGTCAACCTTTCGTCCGCAATCGTTTTAGAGCTTTGGAATAGTTGGTTTTGGCGGTGTCAGCATCTGCCCAACCTCGTTCCTTAGCCAGCTGACCATAAGCGTCCGCCTTGGGCGACCTGCTGCCGGCAGCGGCGCAGGAACGCTCCAATTCAGCGACCCGTTCGACAAGAGCATTGTCTTCCCAACGTTGACGCCAATGAGGTTTTTTCTTGGCACCTCGCCGGTCGGCTTTTTGTTCCAGAGCGTCGGCAATGAACAGAAGTAGCTCGGGGTCAACCTCGTCACCGGCGAAAACAGCCATGCGTAGCGCGTCAGCCAATTGCTCGTTTGTGGGCCAAAGGCCTTCACGAGCGCGAATAACGACACTAGATCCAGCAATTTCGCGCGTCCCATATCGGTCTTTCTCCTCACGAAATGGGCGCATCAGGGCTACTGCGCCAGCCCGATCTTGGCGTCCGATCGCGTCCTCGAATTCCTTCATTAGATCACGAAGCGGTGACTCGTTGATCGGATCAACCACGGCGCCGGCTCCGCTTTGGCAGCTTTATCACTGACGCCGAATCGGGAATCTGTGCTGAAATTGCCGCTGTGATTGCCTCGCCCAGCTCATCGTTCACAGCGGCGACTGCATCTCGTCGGAGATGTGCATATCGCTGCGTTGTCGCCGCCACCTTGTGGCCGAGCAGCTTTCCAATCATTTGCAATGAGACGCCGCGGCCCGCAGCGAGGCTGGCGTAACTGTGCCGCAGATCGTGCAGCCGAACGTCATCGAGCCCGCGCAGCGCGCGCGCCTTGATCCAGGCGCGGCCAAGATTCTTGTAGGGCTCGCCTTTCTTGGCGCCGGCGACGACGTAGGGTTCGATCCGCGGCAAGGTCTTGAGTACCTGCAGAGCGGCCTCGCTGAGATGGATGGTGCGCGGCTCGTTCGTCTTCGAATCAGGCAGCCGGATAATGCGGCGCCCGAAGTCGACATGCGCCCATTTTGCCGCCGTGATTTCACCGCTCCGGGCTCCCGTGAAGAGCGCCAAACGCAGCCCGGCTGCCCCGTGCGGCCCGACGATGCCTGTGCGTTCCGCCTCGGCGACCGCTTCGGCGGCTTTGGCGATCTCCGCCTCGTCGAGGAACCGCTCGCGCGCCCGTTCCCGATAGAGTTTGATTCGCTTGGCGGGGTTCGTCCCGGGCGCCCGGAGGCCCAAATCTTCCGCCCAGCTCATCAGGGCGCGCAGCGTGGCGACGACATAGTTTGCCCGCCGCGGGATGGCCGCCATGCCGGCATGCAGGGCCATCACGTCCTCCCGAGAGACGGCCGCCACGGTCAGGGTGCCAAGCGCCGGCTTGATTCGTTGCTCGACCAGTTTTTGGTAGTCGGCCGCCGTCCGCGGCTTCAGCTTGAGCTGGACGTGCTCTTCGATCCACCGGTCCGCCAGCGCGCTCACGGTCATCTGGCCGGCCTCAGCGGCCTTCTGGCGGGCCTTCCGGTCCGCGGCGGGATCGATGCCGCGCCGCATGGCCTGAAGGGCCTCTCGCGCCTCTCCGCGCGCCTTGGCCACCGTCATTTCCGGCCAGGTCCCGACCGTCACCCGCCGCACCCGGCCGCCTACCCTTGCCTGCACCACAAACAGCCTCCGACCGGCTGGCGTGACCCGCACGCCGAAGCCGGGTTGAAGGCTATCCATGCGTAATGAGTCCCTGCCATCTGCCACCAGGGACTCAACCATCTCCTCGGTGAGCCGTTTTGCCCCGGACAATCTGCTTACCCCGAAAAATGAGTCACAGGGACACATTTTCCGCCAATTTCCGTCAATGTAAACGGATGACCGTCAATTTTTCTCGTGATAAATCAACCGTCGATGTATCACATGGACCAAGCGGAATGTGCCCTGACGAGCCTGCAAATCCGTATACCCCGGTTCGATTCCGGGCGTGGCCTCCAGCAATTAAATCAACTACTTACT
>JAKALI010000197.1 GCA_021813195.1 Pseudomonadota bacterium | reverse complement strand
GCTTGATGAAAATTCAGCTTCGCGCTCGCAAGGGACAGATCCGCCTGCTCGGCGAGAAGGCGCGCGTTGTCCACGTCGAACCGGTCGGATTGATGCGCGGCATAGCTGTCTTCCGTCAGTCGCACATTGTTGTGCGCAAGTTCCGCGGACCGGATCGCAAAATCAAGCGTCTTCCGTGCTTCCGCCAGGCGGACCGTTGCGTCCGACGTGCGGTTGGCCGCGCTTGCCATCGCCCCCTGATACTGTCCCTGGGCGCTATCGACATTGGCCAATGCCTGTTTGACGTCGGCTTGGACGTTGTAAACGGGGAGGATCGGCACGGTAAGCAGCAACCCGATCATGTAGTTGCTGCGGCTAGTGGAATTGAGCGCTTCGCCAAACGACGACGTACCGAATCCGAGGAAGTAATATTGCCCGGTGACAGCAAGCGTCGGCATGTATTCCGCGCGCGCCGCGTCGACTTTATGCTGCGCGGAGAGCACTGCTGCGCGCGCGGACAGAACCTGTGGGTCATCTGCGATGACAACGCCGGATCCGTCGGATGGAGGTGCGGGAGGAAGCCAGGGTTGGATCTTCAAATTCAGATCCGTTTGCGGAAGTCCCATGTCGGCGTAGAGCTTTTCAAGGTCTGCGATACGTTGTTGACGGGCCTGGCTGAGTTGCGTTTGCGCTTGCAACATCTGCTGTTGGGATTTGATCAGATCGATTTTGCTTGCGAACTGGCCCTGCATCTTTCGTTGCATGAGATCGACCAGTTCCTCGTCGATGCGCAAGGATCGTTCCAAACTTTGCACCATCAGTTGATCCGTGCCTGCAGCGGAAAAATCGGCGAGAATCTGCTGGAACAGCGAATCCATCGTTGCGGTGAACCCGAGGTTTGCGGATCGCAACGCTTCGATGGCGGAATGGTAATTCGCGGTATCCTTTCCGCCGTTGTAGAGGTTGAAATTCAAGTTCGGCGAGGCGACGCTGACATCAAAAGGATGTTGCGCAGGTACCACCAGTCCACCAATGAATGTGCTTCCGGCACCAGAATACGGATGGAATGTTTGCAGTTGTTCGGTCAGCGTGAGGCTTGGCAGGAATGCCGCAATCGCAGCAAGTTTCTGCGCCTCGGAACCGGTGATATTTGCTTTTGCTGACGTAATCGTTGGCGCATGTTCCAATGCGTAGCGAAGGGCCTGCCCGATGCCGAGGTGAGACGAACGCTCGGCGGCGCGGGGCGAGATGCAAAAGCCCAACGCCATCGCGAGAGCTGCAACCGCTCCCAAGCGCCGAAAGATGACCGCCGCCGGCATCACGGCGCGGGGATCGATGCCGGATCCGCGGCAAAGCGCGTTGCGCGTGCTTGCGCCGCGCGCAGATTGGCGGCGCTGAGCTGCGAACTCGCGTCCTGGAGCGCCTGCGCCATCGGCGGGAACTGCATCCCGCGCAAGTCCGCCGCCCGCATGAGTGCGTAGCCAAGCGCCGGGTCGGCGGCCGATCCACGCCCGTTCGCGATGGTGGTTCCCAGGTTGTAGACGGCGTTGACCACGCCGCAACGGGCCGCGCGCCACCACCACGCCTGCGCAGCGCGCGGGTCCATCGGCACGCCCCAGCCACGGTTGTACAGTGTGCCGAGAAAGCTTTGCGCAACGGGCTCCCCTTGCGCCGCGGCCGCCATCGTCCACCGCGCCGCGGATCGGTTGTCGCCGGACGCGTGCCCGAGTCTTCCGAGCCAGGTTTGCGCCTCCGCGTCACCGGCCCCGGCTCCGCTGCGCAGTGCGTCGAATGCCTGGCTGTCGCCGGTTCGCGCACGCAGAAACCGTTCCCTTGCCTGCAAGAACGCCGCGGTTGGATGGAACGTCATGCACGTCACGGGCGGCTGGGTGTCCGGGGCGGCCGGTTTCGGCAAAACGCCGGCGGCTGCCGCGGCCGCATCTACGTCGAGCAGTCCATAGCCGTAGTGCGCGTTCCAGCCCGCCTCGCCCGTCTGGCGCGCGGCGGCACGTTCGAGCAGACCGACAACCCGTTCGGGCGGAACGCCCGCCGAGCGCAACAACGCAACCGCGCCCGCTGCCGCCGGACCGGCCGCGGAATCCCCGACAAACGGCGCCCACCGAAAGCCGGCCGCCGGATCCGGCATGGCCACCCAAATCCGATCGGGGGTCACAAAAGCGGGTTGCGCAACGCAGTGCAGGGTGGTCCGCTTGTCCCACTGGTTCGTGGCAACCGCATCGTAATCCTGGCACTGCGGCCCGGAATTGGCGAAGGCTTCGGTCACATAGTGATTGCGCCAACCGGTCGCAGGATCGACCGCGGCAACCGCGACCAGCCCCGGCGACACCGCGGAGTTGCCCGCTCCGCCCGCCGTCCGGTAGGACAGCGCGACGGGAGCCATGCCGTTCTCGACCCGGATCGCGACAAGCTTGATGGCGAAGTCTCCGGGAGGCTGGACCCCGTCCGGCAGCAGTACGGCAGCATGCACCCGCACGGGCGCATCCTCATCGTTGGAATACCGAAGCCGTTGGAACGGACAGTTTCCGTGCATCGAACGCAGGACGTCTCCCTGTTCATCGAGCAGGGCCACGGTGACCTGCGCATTCGCGGGCGAACACCGCCGCGACAGGAAGCCGTTCGGGTCGGCGTTCGTGCCCAGCAGCACCTGGATGTCCGCGTGCGGCGGCAAGGTGATCGTCTCGTACGGATCGGAGCCGCCTTCCTCCGTGCGGCCGAAGTCCTGCGCCGAGAACCGGATTCCCTCGACGTCGAGCGGCACGGGCGTCCACTTCGCTTCGTAATAGCCGCTCCCATTGTTGCCGGCCCCGGTGAAAAAGATCACGCGGGGATATTCGCGCGCCAATTCCGCCATGCCGATCGCCTTGGCCGTGGGAAAGTAGAAGACCGGTTGCGGGTTGATGTCGTCGACCACGACGTCGGCACGGAACTCCGTAATCAACGCGCGAGCGCAGGCCACCGTTTGCGCCGGCACCCCACCCGCGCAAAACCCAAGCTTCGCTTGCGGCGCAAGGCGGTGCACGATCTGCATCATCCAGTCGCCCTCGTCACCGCGTCCGGGGTCGAATCCGACGAAGGAGACATCCTTGGGAAGGATGCCGCTACGGGCGAGGACATCGAAATTGGATGCTCCGTCCGAGATGATGCCCACCCGCACCCCCTGTCCCCGGATGCCTGCCGAAAGCAAATCCGAGGCATGCATGATTCCAGGTAGATCGGGGCCAGGAACGGAGTCCGCGTGCGCGGTGCCGATCAGTGCGCCAAGCGCGACGCTCCAGGCACAAACCAACCTCCTGACCCGGCGGGCGTTCATGACGGGGGTTGACGCGGCTACGCCGCGCTTGCGGTGACGGGAGCGAGTTCGCGAAGTAATGGCTCGAGATAGGCTTCGTATGCCTTCCAACGCCCAACGGCCCGGGTGTACAGCGGTTCGCGAACTTGTTGGTAACTCGCGGTATGCACAACGCGTTTCGATTTATGAAAGCCCAAACATGCCGGGTCCCACTCCAGATCGCAAAATTCAAGCAGCCGGCGCACGGAAGTCTCCGGGTCGGAAACGACATCCTCATAATGCAGATCCATCATTGGATATGGGGGAAGAACCTGTTTCCAATGTTCCATGAGTGCGTGGTATTGGCGATAGAACCACCCACAGTCCTCCAGGCTGTAGCTGAATGCGTTTCCTTCAAGGAAGTCCTGGAGATAGCAGGAAAATGCTGTGTCCACCGCATCGCGAATGCAATGAACAACGCGCGCACCGGGGAACAGCAGCGCGATCAACCCCAAATGCGCGAAGTTGTACGGCATCTTGTCTGTTACGCACGGATGCCCTCTCGCTCCTTCCGGCAATCGATTCAGATATCGATACGCGATCTCCGTAAGACCTGCTGAATCGATGTTCGGAAGATACGACGGATAAAGCAAGGGAGCTCGTGCATCGTCACCATCGGGCCAACGTCGCGCAATCCGGTCTAGCATCGTGAGTTCGCCCGATCCGAATACTTTCGGGTGAGATGCCAGAATTTGCTCTGTTAGGCTCGTCCCCGAACGCGGCATTCCGACGATAAAAACCATTTCCCGCCCATCAACGTGGGATCTCGGAGTGGAACGCAGAAATTCCTCCGTGAAGACCTCACGTATTGACCGAAACTCCGCCTCCGTGCGCAATCGGTCAAATGGACGAGTTTTTTGCCGATAGATGTTCGCGCTCTCGAGATGGGAAAATGCGCGCTCAGGGTCTCCCTCGCTGTCGTAAAGTCCAGCAAGAACGAACTGGAGTTGCGATTTGACATCATGCGAGAGCGGTGGTTCCGCTGCAATCCTGTCTTCGATTCGTTCAATTGCCTGCGCGCGATCTTCACTATCGTTCGCCACGCGTCCAAGCAAGAGCAGAAGTTGCGGGTGTTCCGGAATTTCCGCCAACGCATCATTCACAACCGCCTTGGCAGCCTCAAGATCGCCTCGTCGCTCCAGCATGACCGCCTGAGAAACTCGCGTATGCGCGTTCGCCGGATACATCCGCAACGCATTGCGAAAACATTCATCGGCTGCGTCGATGCGGCCCTGGCTGGCATGGAGTTTTCCAAGCAACACATGTGCCTCGACATTTCCTGGCGCTAACCGGACCGCCCGCAGGGCGTGACGAGCTGCTTCGTCGATTATCCCCCGTGAAAATAGCGCGGAAGCGCGCCGGATCCACGCTTCGGGATTTTCCGGAGAGAGTTCAATCGCACGCTGTAAAGCTGCCAGGCCCTCATCGAACCGACCCAGTTCGCAAAGTACAACCCCACGATTTAAATGCGCCCCCTCGTGAACCGGAGCAAAGCGCAGCGCATCGTCATAATGCTGGAGTGCTTGTTCATTTTGATGAACACATTGTGCGTTAATGCCAAGGCGGAAATGAACAATTGGGTTCGTGGGGGCGAGATCCAGCGCATAACGCAGTGGAACTTCCGCTTGGCTGTGGCGGCCGAGGTCCTGCAGAGCAATAGCAAGCTTGATCTGCCACTCCACCGCATCGGTCCGGCCTGCAAGGGCCACGCGAAGGTGCACGACGGCCAATTGCATATCGCCAAGATCCATCGCGGAAGACGCCAGCGCATGATGTACCCACGGAAAGCCCGGACCAAATGCCAGCGCCGCGCGGAACGCGCCAATCGCAGCACGGTGTTCACCACGATGCTGGCGCAACAGCCCCTCCAGCGCCCAAAATCCTGCGCAATCCGACGAAATGCCAAGTCTTGGTTTACACAACGCCGCGCATTCGTCATATCGCTTTTCCCGCCACGCCTCCCATGCGCGAGACAGTGGGTCAGGAGCGCCAACGGCAGCCGATTGCGCCATTGCTTCCGTCTCAATCGCCATAGACGACCCGCCCACACCACCAGTGGACTCGGCACGTAGCTCGTTGTTCATTATGCGAGGGCGGGTGTCGGACTGCTACCAGCCGGACCTGAGGCTGGGGAGGTCGAGCCGTACGGGGACGTCGAACTATATGGAGACGTCGAGCTATAAGGGGATGTCGAACTGTAGGCAGACCCGTTCAGCGTGCCTGAAGTATATGAGCTCCCGTATTGCGTTGTGTCTTTTTGAAAACTTGCAGTACCACCCGCCGTTCCCTCATACCAGCCGCTCGTGGCAGAGCCGTTCGCAAAGGAATCTGTATAGCTAGAATAATAAGTATGCCCGGCAATTCTTGATGCCCACGTCACCACAGATGTTCCGCCGGCTGTAGGCGTGAGCGTTTCCTTCGTCCCGGAAGATGAGCCGGAGAGCACGCCGCCGGACGTGCGCTGATATGTGCCGTGGTACCCCCCGCCGTTTGCGGTCGTGCCAGAAGTGTCGGATGTCCATCCCCCCAAGGAGGTATGGTTCACCGTTTTGTAACTCGCCCCCCCTGCAGCGGTCTTTAGCACGGAAAAGGAGGAGGTGGCACCGCCAGCTGTAACGCTTTCGTGAGCACTGCTATAGCTACCATTCGCGGTCGAGCTATGACCGTCTGATGTGTATGCTCCCATGGCGGTGGCGGATCTGCTGGTCACGAAAATGCCGCCCGCTGCCGTCGTATCGTTTGTAGACCGCGACCACGCACCATTAGCCGTTGCATGTTCGTAGTGTGCCGTGGAGGCGCCTCCACCGGTTCCATTGCCCCATAGATCCGTATAGCCGCCGCTCGCGGTAACCGTGGTCGACTCGGAAGTGTAGTACCCTTTTGCAGTCGAGGACCGTATTTCGGAGGTGTACCCACCGACAGCTGTATGGTTGTAATTGCTGCTATAAACGAGGCCGTCGGCTGTCTTGGTGTAGCTGGAGCGATCCCCGGTTGCGGCTACGTCGAAGGTATTGGTGGTACGCCCGCCAAGCGCCGTTGTTTTATGAGTGTTGTCTGCAATGCCCCCGCTCATCGTCGTGCTATCGGTTTTGTCGGTGTACCCTCCTTTTGCGGTATGCGCCGTGTATGTGCTCGAATACGCGCCGCTCGCCGTTCCATGAAAGGTGTCGCTATAGGAGTTGCTCGATGTGGTGGCGCCGCCACCGTATCCAGATCCTCCGTAGCTACTGCCACCGTACGACGATCCGCCTCCATAGGAAGATCCGGCGCTGGAGCCGCCATACGATGAGCCTGTGCCACCTCCATAGGAAGAGCCGCCACTGCCGGTGCCAGATGGCCCCCCCGAACTCCCTCCGGAACCGTACCCGGTGTAGTCGCCTCCAGCCGTAGTGTCTACGGTTCTTGTCTGATAGGAGCCGTTGGCCGTGCCGAATCGATATTCTGATGTCGATGCGCCGTTGACGGTTCTGCCGCTATATGTCTCGCTATAGCTCCCGTTGGCCGATGCGCTGTACCCTTTTGTGAAGGACGTTCCATTTGAAGTAACCCCGTCAAGCGTATCCGAGTATGCTCCACCAGAAGTTGCCGCGATCAATTCCGTTGAATACCCACCCTTGGCCGTCACGTCATGGATGGTAGATGAGTAGGCGCCGGAGACCGTCCCGTTCGCGACTCCGGTGATGTGTCCCCCCAAAACCGTAGCATCCTTCCAATTGGCCGTATACGCTCCATTTGCCGAGCCACTGCCGGTCGCCTGCAGTGTTCCGCCTTGCTCATTCGGCCCTGTGTAACCCTCCGTGTAGCCGCCGAGAGCCGTTTGCGTGTATGTAAAGGAGCCGCTATTACCATTGCCATTTGTGACCTGGATCGTCTCGATAAACCCGCCGTTGGCAGTCGGCCCAGCGGTTATTCCCGCGATCGCGTTTTGTGACGAGCCAGCGCTTGACTGGGAGCCGCTCGCTCCAGCGGCGGCTGCCGTAAGTGATTGATTCGCAAGATCCGGTGA
>JAKALI010000196.1 GCA_021813195.1 Pseudomonadota bacterium | reverse complement strand
CCTCCGGCTTCGGGCATTGGATGCCACTGGCCTGGTTGAGCATGGATACGATCAGGTCGCGGCGTTCCTTGAAGATCGCGTTGTGCTTGGCGATGAAGTCCTGCGGACCATTCAGCGCCTCCACCGCGGCCCACTGCGTGATGGAGCAGGGATTGGATGTCGACTGGCTCTGCAGCTTGCACATCGCCTTGATGAGCGCCTCGGGCCCCGCCGCGTAGCCAAGCCGCCAGCCCGTCATGCAATAGGCCTTGGAGAGGCCGTTCATGGTCAGCGTGCGCTCGTGCAGCCCGGGTTCGACCTGCGCTGGCGTGAAGAACTGAAGACCGTCGTAGAGCAAGTGCTCGTACATGTCATCGGTCAACACCCAGACGTGCCGGTTCTTCGGCGCCATGAGGACGTCAGTCAGGGCTTTCAGCGCATCACGCGAGTAGGCGGCGCCCGTTGGATTGGACGGCGCATTGAACACGAACCATTTCGTGCGCGGCGTGATGGCGCGGTCCAGCGCCTCGGGCTTCAGTCGATAGCCGTCCTCGAGGCGCGTTTCGACGAAGATTGGCGTGCCCCCGCCCAACAGCACGATGTCGGCATAGGACACCCAGCAGGGCGCCGGCAAGATCACCTCGTCGCCAGGGTTGAGCGTTGCGAGGAGCGCGTTGTAGAGCACTTGCTTGCCGCCGGTTCCCACGCTCACTTCCGACGCTTTGTAGTCGAGCCCATTTTCACGTTTGAATTTGGCGACGATGGCGGCCTTCAATTCAGGGATCCCGTCAACATCGGTGTATTTCGTCTTGCCCGCATCGAGTGCGCGCTTTGCGGCATCCTTGATGTTTTGCGGAGTATCGAAATCCGGCTCCCCGGCCGACAGCGAGATGATATCCCGACCCTGGGCTTTCAGCTGGCGCGCCTTGCTGGAGACAGCGATGGTTGCGGACGGCTGGATACGGTTCAAACTCTCGGCAAAAAAACCCATGGGGTCGTTATCTTTCAGTTGATCGTGGAACTGCCACGCCTGGCCGCCGCGGCAGCTGGCGGTGTGGCAGGGTGGCGGACGCAAGACGGCGCGGAAGCTACGTCGCACTGCACAATGGCGCAAGTGGACGATGGGCCACCCCGTGTGCGGCATCCCCGATCATGTTCACCGGCATCGCTCAAGTTCGCCCCGACCGCGGCGCCCATTCGGGTCGCGAGCGTGGCGCGACAATCACATTTGCGAATGAACGACCGTTGCCCCCGTCATTTCCCCTCCTCGCCACAATCCCGGCCCACCCTCGCCACAGCGCTGCGGCTCACTTTGACCTGTTCCGTATCGGGGATTCGTTCCACGGCGATCAGAGCAAGACGTCAACGGAGGGACCGTCATGACCGCAAGCCTGCGACTTGATCCACGCCGCTTCGTGCGCGACACACTCGCTGGACTTATCGTCTTCGCGATAGCCATGCTGGCCATCATCGGGGCATCCTCACCCGCTGGCGCGGTGGAAGCCAACGTTTTAGCCTTTGCAGGCCAGAGCTGGTTGCCCTTCTTGCTGCTCGCCGTTATGTTTTCCACACTGCTCGCGTTCAATCTCGCGTTGTATCGTCATGTGCGGCAGAGATGGGTGCACCAGGCCACCCTCGCGAATAAATCTAAATATCCTGACCAGCCGTAGTATTAAGCAGAAAAGAGTACCTACGGTGCCACCGATGGCTTACGCGTCCGGCCCTTTTATCATTATTATTCGCAACGGTCTGTGGCGCCGCTGCGCGGCGCTCGTGCCCGTTGCAGCCCTTGTCGCCTCGGCGATCGCGTTGGATCCCGCGGCACAGTTGGAGCGTCACTTCCAGGTTGAGCTTGCCGCGACGGCGACCCACACTCGGTTCGAACCGTCCTCGACCCCAGTCGCAGTTGCTCCCGTTCGGCTCGTCGGTCCGACTGCGACTTCTTCGTTGCGATCGGCGGCCAAGACTGCCGATACGGCCGCGACAGAGACGGAGTGGCTGAAGACTCTGCCGGAGGCCGGCAATGTGGCGCGTGTGGGCTGGTCGGCCCCCGTTCGTCCAGGCGATCGAATTCTGATCGTCGGCGGGCCCGATGATGGACGGGTCCTTGATGTGCTCAGCGTTGAAGTCGATGCCGAACCCCAGGTCACTCGAATTGACACCCGCCAGCAGGCCGGCGACGGAGTCGATACGTTTGTTGCCTTGTGCCGCGACAGCGCTGATCCAGCGCAGAAGCTCGTGCGGGTAACCCTCGATCGTGACGCCCGCGGAATGCGCCTCGTCGGTAGCGTGGAACGCGAATTGTAATTTACTCCGTGCCGCGGAGTTCGTGTCGCCGTAGCCCGGTGCACCCGGTGCTTTCGGGGCTCAACTCGCCAACAGCCCGGATTGTTTTGCTGATCGCGTGTCTGGCGTGCTAAGTGGCAACCGGGTTTCGGCCGCTCGCCGACAAGGCCGTGTCCCGGTTTCGCACCGAGCCCGCGTTGACCCTGGGAGCCGTTATGCGTCTCAATCCCCCGACCGTGTTGATCTTTCTGGTATCGATCCTGCTCGCCTCACTGGCCATCATGACCAAGCTGCAGATTTTTCCGATCCCACGACATCTGCCGCACCAAGAATTCTGGCTGGCGATCGTCGCCTACTTCACACTGATGGTTGGTAACATCGTAAGGGGCCTCTAGCGGCGTCCCTAGCCTCACCAGGCAATAGGCTTCCGGTCACGGAAGAAGCCGCCCGTCGGCCCGTCGTCAGGAAGCATGGCGAGCCACACGGGCGTCTCAGCGCCTTGCTCAACGGAGCGCTCCGCCTGGGGACCGCCCATGTCGGTGCGCACCCAACCGGGGCAGACCGCGTTAACTTTCAAGTTGAAGTCGGTGACCTCGGCCGCTGTGATGCGGGTAAGCGCATTGAGCGCGGATTTTGACATCCGGTAGGCCGGAAAGCCACTGCGCATATCGGCGAGTTGACCGGCACCAGAGGAGATGTTGACGATGCGTCCATAGCCGCCCTGGCGCATGACAGGGATCACCGCCTGCGTCATGCGCACGGCGCCGAACACGTTGGTCTCGAAGGTGCGGCGCATCGTTTCGCCCGTCAGATCAAACAGGCTCGACTCGAAACCTCCGGGGCCATCAATCAGAATGGCGGCGTTGTTGACGAGGATGTCGAGACGCCCGAACAACCGCACAACCTCGCTCACGGCATCGGCGATCGAATGGCCGTCGGTCACATCGAGCGCGACAACGGGCGCTATGAGGTCTTCGCGCGACAAAAGTTGCGAGGCCGCCTCTCCTTTGACTTTGTCGCGCGATCCGATGACAGCGACTACCCCGAGCCGCGCCAACTGGCGCACGATCTCCAAACCAATGCCGCGATTGGCGCCCGTGACGAGTGCGATGCGTGTTTCAGTCATGGTCTATGCCTCCTGGCAGGCCAACCCCGTTGTAGCGGATTTGGACTGACGCCGGGAGCATTTCCATGACGGGGCGCACTGCGACGGCGCACTTCAGGCACCATCCGTCGAAGCCATTACAGCGCAGCTCGCCGCTCGGCCTCTGCTTGAATGGTTTTGAGAAACACAGGCACATCGCGCTCGAGTGAACGGCGCACGAGGAAGCCGGGCACGAGGGCGTGGAAACCCACGCGCGCCTCGTATGTGACACGACTAGACTGCCCACCTTCTATGGGCGCAATGCGCCATTCTCCGTCGAAGTGAGCCAGATCCCCGTCGAGTCCTCGAAATACGATACGCCGCCCGGGCTCATACTCCGAGCGAAAGACACTGCGCAGGTCAGGCAGGAAGCTCGCCCAACTTGCCACCCTGTGTTCGCGAATGTCCCAATCGAGCCCCGGTCCGCTCTCCAGGATGCGGCATTGTCGCAAGTTCGGCATGAATTCGCCGGCGCGTGCGCACTCCGACAGCACGTCCCAAACAACGCTGGGCGGGGCGGCGATCTCGATTTCACCACGAACCTCCCCGTCGATCGGACCGCCAACGGGCGCAACCGTGATAACGGGTTCGTGCCGCCTCAGTGTGTCCGCAAACCCAGCGCCCAGCGGTCCAACGGCATACGCCACCATGAAGAGTGCGCACAGGCACGCGACGGGAAGGAACTTCAGCATGTGTGTGTCCTATTTTGTCCCTCTTTACGACCAGGTCTTCCCTCCGGTTCTGTGTCCCGCGCACAAACAAAAGCCGCCGCAGAAGTGCCGCGACGGCTGAATTTCTGGATGCTGCGCAACAAACTCGATCAACGCTTGGCGAGCGAGGAAGCGATTTTCTCTGAAATGTACCCAAGCACGGCGCCGATGATCATCGAAGCGACGATGTTGAGGAACGGGCTTGCCGTGATGTCAGCCGACATCGCTTCCGCCCCAGTCTTCATGAGCGCAAACGCCGCTGTGGAGGCGTAGCCGTACACAGCCGGCGGAATGGCCGACAGGAGTGGGACTTGCGCGGCTAGAATCATGATCGCGACCGTTACGCCGACCGCGATCGCTGCCCCCACCGCGCCCATGTCGAGGATCGGCATCAGAATGAGGGCGACCGTCGCCATGAGCGCCCCCCAAATGGCGCCGACGATGGTGTTCTTCAGACCCGTTTCCCCGCCGCCTGCGTGATAGAAACTGCCCCAGGCGATGAACGCCGCCCAGATGGACAGCCCAAAACCCGCGAGCGGGCCGACAAAAAGCCAAGTCGCCAAGGCTCCGAGTGCGCCAATCACGATCGCAAGCGCCGTTACGAGGTTCATGATGTTCTCCTATCGCGTTTAAGCGTCTTCCCCATGGGGCCAGAGAGAACTTCGCGAGCTCGTGCGCCAAGACAGGGGTGCGGTCCGGCGCTGATCCGGCCGCACGCCCGTATGTTGCTCCAAAAAGTCAACTCTTCCCCAAGCGCACGGTAGGCGACTCGCCTCGGGTTGTCATTGCACCTATCTCGCAGATGCAAACTCGCAGATGCGCAATGCGCTTCGTCTTGGGATGTGGCGTCTGAGGAATTGGCCAGCGAAAAAAATTCGCGCGCGCCGACCCGCGCTTGAGGCCATCGGGAACGCGGACCATATTGGCAACGATGCCGCGTCCACCGAAAACTCCGATTTCGAAGCCGCTCGCCCAGCGCGAAATGGCCTCGCGCGCCAAGCCATCACGCGTGAAATCCGGCAAGCCGGCCGCCCCTCCCGTCGAGACGGCGGCGGCGACGCCGGGACTTGGAGAGTCGCTGCAGGCCACGTACGTCGCCGGCCCATCCACTCTGCCTGCGCTGCGCACCTCCGGCCCCCTTGCCCTGCGTGCGGACGGCGGCTCGATCTCCGATGCTCTCAACGCCCTGCTGGCCAAGCCGCATGAACGCAGCCCGCGCGCGAAAGAAATTCTCGCCCGCCAGCCAATGCTGGCGGCCCACCCCATCGTCGCCGGCACGGCCATCAACTTCGTACCCCACCGCCCGGAGCGGCCAGAAAAAAGCGAGGGAGGGCGGCGCTTCGAACTCGTTTCGGAGTTCGAGCCCAAAGGCGACCAGCCGCAGGCCATCGCTGAATTGGTGGACGGCATCAACAAGCGCGAACGCGATCAGGTTCTGCTTGGCGTCACCGGTTCGGGCAAGACCTTCACCATGGCGCAGGTCATTGCCGCCACCCAGCGACCGGCCTTGATCCTCGCGCCAAATAAAACGCTTGCCGCCCAGCTCTATGGCGAGTTCAAGAGCTTCTTTCCGAATAATGCGGTCGAATATTTTGTCTCTTACTATGATTACTATCAGCCCGAGGCGTACGTGCCGCGCACCGACACCTACATCGAGAAGGAATCCTCGGTGAACGAGCAGATTGATCGCATGCGCCATGCGGCCACGCGCGCTCTGCTCGAACGCGACGACGTCATCATCGTTGCGTCGGTCTCATGCATCTACGGTATCGGATCGGTGGAAACCTACACCGCGATGACCTTTGCGGTGAAGGTCGGCGAACGGCTCTCGCGTGACCAGCTTCTGGCCGATCTCGTCGCCCTCCACTACCGGCGCAATGAAGCGGCCTTTGTGCGCGGCACGTTTCGAGCGCGTGGCGACACGGTGGAAGTGTTCCCGGCACACTACGAGGACCGCGCATGGCGCATCTCGCTGTTCGGTGACGAGGTAGAAAGCATTGTCGAGTTCGATCCCCTGACGGGCCAAAAGACCGACGAACTGGCCCTTGTGAAGATCTATTCCAATTCTCACTACGTCACGCCAAAGCCCACGCTTCAGCAGGCAATCAAAAATATCAAAGCAGAACTGAAGCAGCGCCTCGAGGAGTTGTATGCCGTCGGCAAACTGCTCGAAGCCCAGCGCCTCGAGCAGCGCACCCTGTTCGACATGGAGATGATGGAGGCGACGGGCTCGTGTGCGGGCATCGAGAACTACTCCCGTTACCTGACCGGGCGTGTGCCGGGCGAGCCCCCGCCGACACTGTTTGAGTATCTGCCTGACAACGCCCTCGTATTCGCGGACGAGAGCCACGTCACCATTCCACAAATCGGCGGCATGTTCCGCGGTGACTACCGGCGCAAGGCCACCCTCGCGGAATATGGCTTCCGTCTCCCCTCGTGCATGGACAATCGTCCGCTGCGCTTTGAGGAATGGAACGCCATGCGGCCGCAGTCGATCTACGTTTCAGCGACGCCGGGATCGTGGGAGCTTGAGCAGACCGGCGGCGCGTTCGTCGAGCAGGTCATACGCCCGACGGGGCTGATCGACCCCGAAGTCGAGGTGCGGCCCGCCCGCACCCAGGTGGACGATCTGTTGGCCGAAGTCCGCGACGTCGTGCGCAAAGGTCATCGCGTCCTTGTCACCACGCTGACGAAGCGCATGGCCGAGGATCTGACCGAATACATGCACGAAGCGGGGATCCGCGTGCGGTACATGCACTCCGATATCGAGACGCTGGAACGCATCGAGATCATTCGCGACTTGAGACTTGGCGCGTTTGACGTGCTCATCGGCATCAACCTGTTGCGCGAAGGTCTCGATATTCCCGAATGCGGCCTGGTGGCGATCCTGGACGCCGACAAGGAAGGGTTCCTACGCTCGGAAACCTCCCTCATCCAAACGATTGGACGCGCCGCCCGCAACGTCGAGGGACGTGTGATCCTCTACGCCGACAGCATGACCGGCTCGATGGAGCGTGCAATTGCCGAGACCAACCGGCGGCGCGAAAAGCAGCGCGCCTGGAACGAGGCCAACGGAATTACGCCCGAAACCATCAAACGACACATCCACGACGTTCTGCAATCGGTCTACGAGCAGGATCACGTGACTGTCGACACCGGTCTGGCGGAAGCCCCAGCCATGGGCCACAATCTCGCGAAAGTGATTGAAGACAAGAT